>JADZCB010000348.1 GCA_020851775.1 Gammaproteobacteria bacterium | reverse complement strand
GACCGACGCCGCGCGTGTAACGCCCGTCAGTCAGCATCGAATACGGGAAATACGACAGCGAGCGCGTCGGGTTGTCGTTGTGCTGCATCATCGTGTAGTCGTGCAGCCGCTGGCTCGGCGACGAGATGTAGCCGACGAGCTCACCGAGGAACAGGTTGCCGTATTCGTCGTTCAGGAGCGGCCGGAAGCGCTCGGCGCGCTCGTCGATTGTCATCCAGTCGTCGACTTCATAGACGCCCGCGATATGAGCGAACTCCTTGACGACGGCGAAGTATGTCAGCGCACCGGCGTCGAGCTGCTGATCCCGTGTCCAGCCCGCCATCTCCTTCCACAGCAGCGAAGTCGCGTGCTTGATGCGCTCGGTCAGATCGAGGAACGTCTGCGTCAGTTCCTCGCGGGTACCCATGCCGACGGGGATGTGGCCTTCGGACAGGTTGTCCGCCGTGTAGAGGCCGACCGCCACCATGTGCTCGGCCTTGAGTTCCGGTACGGATTCGAACGAGCCCCAGTCGTCGAGCAGGTTGATGTGCACGCCCTCGACGATCATCGTCACCGTCAGGTTGTTGTACGGGATGTCGCGGCCGACGCCGTCGAGCCACGGATAGTCGGACTCGGACAGTTCGCGGAAATCGCGCACCAGCATTTCGCGTGTGTCGCTCACCTTGTACGGCCCGTAGTTGTGCAAGGTCAGCCGGCTCTCGCACGAAACGAGGAAGCCGTACTGCGCGGTGGCGGCGAGGAAGCCCTGCGCGGCCTTGTGGAGCGCGTCGCCTTCACGGCATTCGAAGGCGTCCGCATGGAACACCTGCAGTTTCTGCTCGGGCATGATCTGCGCACGGTGGCCGGCCTGGCGGTTCGTCAGATTGCCGTTGTTCCGGTGCCAGGAAAGCTGGAAGCGCTTCCAGCAGTCGACCACGTAGCTGACGTCTTCGACCGCATCCGTCGGCTCGATCACGCCCCAGTTGATCAGCATCTCGCGGCCGAGGAGATAGAAACACGGGAAGGTCCAGGCGACGATCTTGATGCCCATGTTGCGCGCCCGGTCGCCGATCTCCTCCATCGACATGCGCGCTTCGATTTTTCGCAGCAGTTCCGGGTAGCGGTAGTAGCAGTTGAGGTAGGAGAACAGAATGTAGGCCGAGACCGGGAAGATCTTCGATTCCTGCACCGTGCGCGTCGCGCACAGCCAGTACACCTCGTCCGCGTTCTGCTGGATGAGGTTGTTGGTCTCGAGCAGTTGTGCGTAGGTCGGCTTGTAGTCGCTCATCGTTCCGTTTCCTGCTTCAAGCGAGCCGCCATACGCGCGCGGGTACTTCCGTGCCGCTTGCGTAGTCCTCGCCTGTCTTCGCCCGCGCCGAGCACTCGAGCTCGATGCGCTGCCCGTCCTTGATGCCGGACAGCTTCACGTTCATCAGGCACGGGATGCCGTATTCGCGCGTGAGGATCGCGAGATGTGAGCGCGTCGTGCCACCGGCACAGAGCACGCCCGTGAACTTCTCGAGCACCGGCGCCGTCAGCGTGCCACCGGAGTCGTCGACGATCGCGATTGTGTCGGCCGGCACGCCGTCGGTCAGATAGGCCATCACCTTGTCGCTGGTGCGCACGTAGCGCGCGATGCCGACGACATTCCGCGGCCGCGTGACGACGTTGTCGCCGGCGCCGCGCAATTCGCGGCCGTCGGCGTCCGTCGCGGCCGTCGGTGCCTGCGGATGCTCGAAGCTGAAACCTTCTGTATGCAGTCCTTTGTCGCGATAGGCGTCAGGGCGTTCGGCGGCCGACGACATCGCGGACGGCTCGAAGCGGTAGCCATGGTCGAGCACCTGGCGCTCGATACTCAGCATGTCTTCTTTCGTGATCGCGGCATAGGCGGCGTCAGCGACGAAGTCCTGCCACGCGCCGCCGAACTCGGCGTAGCGCTTGCGGACCAGATCCTTGACGGCACTGTTGTACGCCTCGACGAGCGCGAATTCGGATTGCCAGGCGTATTTGTCGGTGTCGGTATAGAGCTTGCGGCTCATGTGAGGCCCTTGAAGTTCAGCACGTGTAAATCTCGCGCAGCTCGCGGCGCTCGGCAACGCCGACGCCGCAGACGCGGGCGAGGAAGTCGTCGACGGAGGGATAGGCCTGCTCGATCGCGTCGAACGCGGCATCGAGATAGGACACATGCGTCTCCAGCAGCGGCATGACGAGCGCGATGGCCTCGTCGTCGGTGTCGGTCCGCACGCCGTACTTTACCCGCACGCGCGCGACTTCGGACAGTGCAGGGAAATAGGTGCGTGACAGCAGGAAGTCGTGGCATACGGTGTCGCGCGGCACGCCGAGCGCGGACAGAAACAAGGCCGCACCAATGCCTGTGCGTTCCTTGCCGGCCGAGCAGTTCAGAAGCACCGCGCCGTCGTGAGCGGCGAGCAGCACGTCGAACATGCGCGCGTAGCGGCTGCCGGCGTTGCGCACGATCGCGCGCATCGTCTCGTGGACCGCTTCGAGCACCACGGCCGGGTCGCGGGTGGAGGCGAACACGCGATGGAAATACTGGCGATCGCCGACACCGGGGGGAATGCCGAGCGTCGCGAGCGCCGGCGTGCCGGGCAGGTCGGCGTTCTCGGCCTCGCGCTCCTCGGCCATGCGGAAGTCACAGACGGCACGGATTGCGAGCGTCGCGAAATCGCGCTTGCCGGCCGCGGACAGATTCGCCATGTGGCCGGAGCGGAACACGCGTCCCCAGCGCACGCGGCGGCCCTCGTCGGTGCGATAGCCGCCAAGGTCGCGGAAATTCACGCAGCCCTCGAGCGGCACGTCGCGCCGCGCGACGACGAGCGCAGCGGCATCCATCGGTGCGATCCGGAAATACGGTCGCGCGAGATCGGGCGTGTCGAGCCGCGCGCCGCCGCGCGCGCCGCCGACGCGCGCCACCGGCGCGTCGCTCGCGTCCGGCAGACGATGCGCGGAGACATCGACCGGGCCCGTGGCGTAAGTCTCGTCCCACTCGATCCGGTGGGCGCCAGGCGCGACGCCGGTCACGTGCACGGCCAGCAAGCTATCCACGCGCGTCATCCTCCGCGCCGCGCGCGGGCATCGAATCGTAGGACAAGTCAGACCTCCACATACGAGGCAGAATGGTAACCTGCACGTCGCGATGTGCGTCCGCAGCAGAAGCGAGAAATCAAGCCGCGGTCAGCCGCGCCAGCGCCTCGCGGTACTTCGCCGCGGTCTTCGCGATGACGTCGGCGGGCAGCGTCGGACCCGGCGCCTGTTTGTTCCAGTCGAGCGTCTCCAGGTAATCGCGCACGAACTGCTTGTCGAAGGACGGTGGGCTGGTGCCGACCCGGTACTGGTCGGCGGGCCAGAAGCGCGAAGAGTCCGGCGTCAGCACTTCGTCGATCAGCACGACCTCGCCGTCGCGATCGAGGCCGAACTCGAATTTGGTGTCGGCGATGAGAATGCCGCGCGTGCGGGCATAGGTGGCGGCTTCCTGATAGATGCGCAGCGCCAGCTCGCGCACGCGGGCGGCATGCGCGTGGCCGAGCAGCGCCTCGCAACGCGCGTAGTCGATGTTTTCGTCGTGCGTGCCCTGCTCGGCTTTCGTCGATGGCGTGAACAGCGGCGTCGGCAACTGCTCGGCCTGGCGCAGACCGTCCGGCAGGGCGATGCCGCACACCGTGCCGTGCTGCTGATAATCCTTCCAGCCGGACCCGATCAGGTAACCGCGGACGACGGCCTCGACCATCAGCGGCTGCAGACGCCTGACCACCATCGCGCGCCCGACGAGCGGCGCGCGTTCGGCGGCGTCCGGCAGCACGTCCTCGAGCGTCAGCGTCGACAACTGATTCGGCACGATTCCCTGGAAACGCCCGAACCAGAACAACGACATCGCCTGCAGCACGGCGCCCTTGCCGGGGATCGGATCGGGCAGGACCACGTCGAAGGCCGACAGGCGATCGGTGGTGACGATCAACAGATGGTCCGCGTCGACCGCATAGAGGTCGCGCACCTTGCCGCGCCCGAGCAGCGGCAGACTCGTGACATGCGATTCGAAGAGCGGCGTCTCGGCAGCAGTGGCCATGGCTGAAATTCCGAACGTGAGATCCACGCCGCGATTCTACCAGTGTGCTTCGGCCCGGCGCCGCTTCACTGCCACCGAACACCGAGAACACAGAGGGCGGAATGAGATAGGTGGCGGTTATCGCCGCTGCGCCGGCACTCGACTCCGGCGGTGATGGCCGGAAGAGACGCTCTCCCGGTTCTTTCCCCTCTGTGTTCTCGGTGTTCGGTGGCAGTTCAGAACGGCACGGCATCCCGCGCCGGCCGTGCGATGTCGGGCAGATCGCCAGCGTCGCCCATCGCATGGCTCATCAGCAGGCGCTTCACCAGCGTCATGTGGTTCGTCAGACCGAGACCGGTATTGCGCAGCCACGCGATGGCCGGGTGCGGATGCGCGAACAGGCGGCACAGGCGATCGGTCGCCTCGAGCATCATCAGCACCTCGGTGCGGCGGCGGCGTTCGTAGCGGCGGAACAGCGCGCGCGGATGGCGCAAGGCATGACGGCCGGCCCGCGCGATGCATTCGGCGAGCACCGCGGCGTCGAGCAGGCCGACGTTCATGCCCTGGCCCGCGAGCGGGTGCATCAGGTGTGCGCTGTCGCCGGCGAGCACGACACGCTCGGCGCTGTACCGTGTCGCATGCCGCCAGCGCAGCGGAAAGCGCAGTCGGCGGCTGGTGTACACGACTGCGCCGAGCGTGTGCTCGAACGCATCGCCGAGTTCGGCCCGGAAGCTGGCGTCGTCTTCGGCGACGGCCTGCGCCGCATGCGCCTCGGACGTCGACCAGACCACCGAGCACCACTGCGGATCCGGCAGCGGCAGAAACGCGAGCGGGCCGTCGGCGAGGAAGCGCTGGCGCGCGATGCCGCCGTGCGGGCGTTCGGTACGGACATTCGCGACGACGGCATGCTGCGTGTATTCCCGCACCTCGAGTTCGATGCCGACGAGTTCGCGCAGCGGTGAATCCGCGCCGTCGCAGGCGGCGATCACGCGTGCCTGCAGGCCGCGTCCGCCGCTCAACTGCAGGTTGACGCCGTCCGGTGCCGGCAACAGCGTCTCGACGACGCCGGTGATCAGCGCCACGCGCGAGTGTGTCTGCAGGGCGGCGAACAGGCCGTGCAGCAGATTCGACTGCTCGGCGATGTACCCGAGCGTCGAGCGGGCGTTGGCCGCGGCGTCGAAATCGATCATGCCGCTGCCGGCGGCGTCCCACACCTGCATGCCGTGATACGGCGCGACCCTGGCGAGATCCATGCGCGGCCACGCGCCGGCCGCGGTCAGGATGCGGCGCGACGCCGGTGTCAGCGAGAACGTGCGCAGATCCCAGGGCTCGTCGCGTGCCGGATGCCGCGCGATGCCGTCGACGAGGGCGACGTGGCAGCCCGCCTCGGCGAGCAGGCAGGCGAGCGTCGCGCCGACGACGCCGCTGCCGACGATCGCGACGTCGTAGGGGATCATGCCTGTGGCGCGCGCAGCCATGGATTGACCTCTCCCGAGAGCCCCATCAACCGCCGCATCAATGCGCGCTTCAGCGGCGGTACGAGATCGCAGGCGAGCAGCGCCGTGCCACGCAGCGCATTGACGGGCGCGAAATCGAGGCCGAAGACACGCGCGAGGCCGTCCGAGAAACGCACGGTACGCTCGTGGTCCGGTCGCCGACGGCGCGCGTAGGCGTCGAGCAGGGCCTGGGACCCGATGTCGTCACCATTTGCGATTGCGGTGGCGACGACATCGAGCAGCGTCGCGACGTCGCGCAGCGCGAGATTCAAGCCCTGCGCCCCGTTCGGATGGATCGTGTTTGCGGCGTTGCCGACGAGCACCGTGCGCGGCGCGACCAACGATTGCGCGCGGTTCAGCGTCAGCGCGTGGGCGCGGCGTTCGCTCGCGGCCGAAAAGCGGCCGAGGCGTGCGCCGAAGCGCGCCCGGACGTCGGCGAGGAAGGCGTCATCCGCCAGATGCATCAGATTCGCGACGTCGGCACGGCGCGCCACGCGCACGATGACGACGCGTCGGCCGCCGAGCGGCAGCACCGCGAGCGGGCCTTCACGCGTGAAGCGTTCGAACGCGGTACCAGGCTGTGGCCGCTCGACGTCGGCGTTGCAGACGATCGCTGACTGCCCGTAATCGCGGCTCGCGATGCCGATCCCGAAGTGGGCCCGTACGGCCGAATGCAGGCCGTCGGCGGCGACCAGCAGGCGCGTCGACAGCCGTTCGCCGTCGTCCGCGTCGGCATGGACCACGCGCAAGTCGATGCGTCCCGTGCGCGGCGCGAGATCGGTGACCGTCGCGTGCCAGCAGGGAGTGACGTTCGCGAGGTTCGTCAGCGCACCGTCGAGCCGCGCGAGCAGCCTGTCGGCGGGACATACCCAGCCGAGCGCCGGCACGCCGAGCGTCGTGCAGGAGAGAGTCGCCGAGCCGAACTGACCCCGGTCGCTGACGACGATCTCGCGCAACGGCGTGACGTACGGGACGAGCGCGTCCCACAGGCCGAGCCGTGCGAGCAGATATTGCGTGGCGGGCGCGAGCGCGAGGCCGCGCACGTCGCGCCCGGGCGCTTCGGCCGTGCGCGAGCGGGCATCGACGGTGACGACCGAAAGCCCGCATTCGGCGAGGCCGACGGCGAGCGTCGCGCCGGCGAGACCGGCCCCGACAATGACACAATCGACCTCTCGTGATTCGCTCACGAGCGCTTCCAACGTCAGGCCACGCTCGCGAGCTGCATCGCGGATTCGATTTCGTCGACCGTTTTCGGCGCGCCGTGGCTGAGGATGTCCCGGCCACTGGCGGTGACGAGGACATCGTCCTCGATGCGCACGCCGATGTTCCACCAGCGCTTCGCGAGCCCCTTGATCGTCGGCGACAGGTAGAGCCCGGGCTCGACCGTCGTCACCATGCCGGGCTCGAACGTGCGCCATTCGTCGCCGATCTTGTAGTCGCCGACATCGTGCACGTCCATGCCGAGCCAGTGACCCGTGCGGTGCATGTAGTACGGCCGGTAGGCTTCTTCCTTCAGCAGCGTGCGCCAGCGCCCCTTGAGAATGCCGAGCTCGACGAGCCCCTTGGTGATCACCTCGAGGGCCGCCTGATGCGGATCGTTCCAGTGATTGCCCGGCGCGACTTTCGCGATCGCCGCGAGTTGGGCTTCCAGCACGATTTCATAGATCGCGCGCTGTTCCGGCGCGAAGCGGCCGTTGACGGGAAACGTGCGCGTGATGTCGCTCGCGTAGTGGTCGAGTTCGCACCCGGCGTCGATCAACAGCAGATCGCCATCGGCGAGCTGCTCGTTGTTGTCGTTGTAATGCAGGATGCAGGTGTTCGCGCCGGCGCCGACGATGCTCGGATAGGCCGGCGCGCGGCTGCCGTGGCGCATGAACGCGTGCAGCAGCTCGGCCTCGATCTGGTACTCGTAGAGACCCGGGCGGCAGATCTCCATCGCGCGCCGGTGCGCGGCAGCGGAAATCTGCGCGGCACGGCGCATCGTCTTGATCTCGTCGCGGCTCTTGTAGAGTCGCATTTCGTGCACGTGGTGACCGACCGAATGCACCTGATCCGGTGCGTGCACGCCCGCGCGGCCCTTGCTCGTCACCCGGTTCAGCCAGCCGACGAGGCGCTGGTCGAAGTCCTGGTAGCGGCCCATCGTGTAGTAGATGCGCTCCTTGTTCTCGAGCAGGCCGGGGAGGATGTCGTCGAGATCGGAAATCGGAAAGGCATCGTCGGCGCCGTACTGCTCGCAAGCACCCTCGAGACCGGCACGGCGTCCATGCCAGGTTTCCTGCTCCGGATCTTTTTCGCGGCAGAACAGGATGAACTCTCCCTGCGGCCGGTCCGGCACCAGCACCATCACCGCCTCCGGTTCGGGAAAGCCGGTGAGATAGAAGAAGTCGCTGTCGGGCCGGTAGGGATAGAAGACGTCGCGGTTGCGCAGGCGCTCGGGTGCGGTCGGCTGAATGGCGATGCCGCCACGATCGACCATGTCCATCAGCTTTTTGCGGCGGCGTATGAACTCTCGCTTGTCCATGGGTCGGGCACTGCTCGGAGCAACGGCAGGAAGCCGGCTAGTGCACACTCGACTGGGCGGCGGCACTGAACAGGCTGCGGAATTCCTCGTGCAGCATCATCGCGCCCATGCGGGCGTATTCGCAGACCTCGAAGAACGCGCGCTCGGCTTCCTCACCCTGCGCGTCGAGCGCGCTGACCTGGCCAATCTTGTAGAGGTCACGCAGAAACTCGCGGCCTTCCGCGTTGAGCTTGACGCCCGCGCCGTGCAGGCCGAAACCAGACAGGAAGCCGCGACACCAGGCGCCGAGCGCCTCGGTGCGCAACGGCAGCGCGATATCCTCGCCGGGCAGCAGGAGCTGGAAACCGAAGTCGCCGTCATCGCGCAGCGCGCGCAGCGTCGTGGCCACCAGCGTCAGCAGCACGTGCGTCTGCGGCAGTTCGGACAGGCGTTGCGCAGGCGCATAGCCGAGTACGTGTCGCAACCACGCATCGCCATCGAAAGGTTCCGGGTTGCACAGCATGCCGCACAACATGCCGTGGCATTCGGCGGCCGCGACGTCCGATGACAATTCACGCAACGACTGGGCGATGGCTTCGTACAGGGCGCGGTCGGCGCGTGGGGTCATGGCGCGTGGACTCCGTGGCCAGGGAGCGGCGATTATGTCACGTCGAATCGCACGTCGATATAAGACCTGCAGGCAGCGGTCGGCGCACGCATCGTGCACGGCGGCGGTCCCGTTGACCCCATCCGGGGGCGCCTCTATATTGCGTTTTAGATACAGCCGTGTACGCCACTGGCGCGAGCACGCTACAGCATGGAACGAGCGTGAAAGACAAGCTGGACATCGCAGCGCTCGAGAGCCGGGTGGATGAACTCATCCGTACCATCGGCTCTCTGCAGCACGAGAACGAAGCACTGCGCAACCAGCAGACGATGCTGGCCGCCGAACGCGCCACGCTGATCGAGAAAACGGAACAGGCCCGCAGCCGCGTCGAAGCGATGATCGCGCGACTGAAGGCAATGGAAACCCGCTGAGCACACCCGCCTCAACCACGGGGCTGGCCGGCTCGCACCAACGCTCGTTTACCGCAACCCCGTCTGCCGGGCGTTGCGCCGTTCCCATGGAGGCACCGCCCGCATGAGTTCATCGGTGAAGCCCATCACGGTGACGATCATGGACAAGGAGTATGTCGTCGGCTGTGCCGAAGACGAGCGCGAAGCGCTGTTCGCGAGCGTCGAATTCCTGAACCGCAAGCTGCGCGAACAGCGGGACAGCGGCAAGGTGATCGGCAGCGAGCGCGTCGCCGTGATGGCGGCACTGAACATCGCACACGAGTATCTCGATTTCCGACGTCGCAACGAGAACGTCGCGAACGATGTGGTCGACGGCATCGAACGCATCCATCGCAAGATCCAGTCGGCGCTGTCGCGCGAGCCGTCCGGGATGTCGAGGCCATCACACGGCACGAACTGAGGATTCGCGTTAACAGGCTGGTGAAAAACTACTGCGCTCGACATTTTGCGTCCCGGCGGTGCTCGGAATCCTCACGTATTTCCGTATACGCTGCGGTTCCTGCGCGCCGGCGGAACGCAAACTGTCTTCGCTCGCTACGT
>JADZCB010000347.1 GCA_020851775.1 Gammaproteobacteria bacterium | reverse complement strand
GCCACGAGTCCGTCGACTTCCTGCAGCGCGCAGCGGTGGATTTCCGCGCGGTAGGCGAAATAGGCGTCGTGCAGCGCGCGACAATCGCCCCGCGGCAACAGGCCGAGGTCGCCGACGAGGTCGAGCAAGCGCAGATTGTCCGTGTAGGCGGTCAGAATCCGATGCTGCGCGGCCCAGCGCAGGCACGCGTATTGAACCATGAATTCGATATCGGTGATACCGCCAAGCCCCTGTTTCAGGTCGTATTGCGTGGCGCTGGACCGATCGAGCTGGGCGCGCATCCGCTCCCGCATCGCGCCGATGTCGGCGTGCAGGCGCGCGGCCTCGCGCGGCGCGCGCAGCACCGCGCGACGAATCCTCGCGAAGCGCTCGAGCGTTTCCGGTGTGCCGGCGATGCCGCGGGCGCGCACCAGGGCCTGATGTTCCCAGGTCCAGGCCGAGCTCTGCTGGTAGTCGTGGAAAGCTTCGAGCGAGGTGACGAGCAGGCCCGAGGTCCCGCTCGGCCGCAGCCGGATGTCGAGTTCGTAAGCCTGGCCGGCCGGCGTGCGGGTCGCGATGAAATGGATCAGTCGCTGCGCGAGCCGGGTGAAGAAGACATCGTTCGCGACCGGTTTCCGGCCATCGGTCATGTCCTGCGGGTTGCTGCGATCGTGCACGAAGACGAGATCCAGATCGGAGCCGTAGCCGAGTTCCAGACCGCCGAGCTTGCCATAGGCGATGACGCCGAAACCGACGCCGAGCCGGGTACCGGCGCGCGCGCTGCGCGGCCGGCCGTGTCTGGCGACGAGATCGCGCCAGGCGAGCGCGAGCGCCTTGTCGACGATGATTTCGGCGATCCAGGTCAGGTGGTTGCTGACTTCGGCGATCGGGAAGTCCGCCATCAGATCGCAGGCCGCGACGCGCAGCACCTGCTGGTGCTTGAAGTTGCGCAGCACGTCCATCATCCGATCAAGATCGCCGGGATCGGCGGTGTCGATCGCGTCGTCGAGCATGCGCACCAGCTCGGCACGGCCCGGCGGCGTCGCGAGCACGCGACCGTCGAGCAGTTCGTCGAGCAGAATCGGTGCGCGCGTGATGTGCTGCGCGATCCAGGAACTCGCCGCGCACAATTCCACCAGCCGGTTCAGCGCCGCACCGTGATCGGCGAGCAGCGCGAGATAGACGGATCGCCGCGCAATCGCGCGTACCAGATCCACCAGGCGTTCGAGCACGACCGCGCTCTGCGGCTGGCGCGCGCAGGCCGCGACGAGGGTCGGCATCAGGCGCTCGAGGCGGGCCCGGGCCTCGGCCGACAGCCGGGCGACGAAGCGCGGATCCTTGATCTGCGCCAGCGCCTGCGCGGCACGGGCGGGATCGTCGAAGCCGGCCGTGGCACACAGCGCCTGCGCGGCGTCGCGATCGCCTGACGCCTGCCACACGCGCGCGCCGACATCGTCGTCGCTCGGGGTGCGGGGGCTCGCCGGCTGCGGCAAGAGCAGCGCGGCGAAGCTCGTGCGCACGGCCTGGCGATGGGCGGCGAGCCGGGCCGCGAACGCTGCCCAGTCGGCGAAGCCGAGTCCCCATGCGAGTCTCTGCTGCTCGTCGGGCTGATCGGGCAGCGTCTGCGTCTGGGCGTCGCGCACCTGCTGCAGGCGATGCTCGGTCACGCGCAGGAAGTGGTAGGCCGCGCTCAGCGCGAAGACATCGGCGGCATCGAGCAGGCCGAGTTCCGCGCAGGTCTGCAGCGCCGGCAGGATCTGGCGCACGCGCAGACGCGGTTCGCGGCCCCCGCGCACCAACTGGAATGCCTGGCCGATGAACTCGATCTCGCGGATGCCGCCGGCACCCCGTTTGATGTCGCGTTCGAGACCGTAACGGGCGACTTCGGCATCGATCATCGCCTTCATGTCCCGCACGGCTTCGAAGGCGCCGTAATCGAGGTAGCGGCGATAGACGAAGGGCCGCGTGATTTCACTGAGTGCGGCGCGTTCGGCGTCGGTGCCGGTCACGGCCCGCGCCTTGATCAGTGCGTAACGCTCCCAGTCGCGGCCGTGCACCTGGTAATACTGCTCGAGGGCCGGAAAGCTCGCCGTCAGGGCACCGCTGTCGCCGAACGGCCGCAACCGCATGTCGACCCGATAGGCGAAGCCATCGGCGGTGGTGTCGTCGAGGACCGGGATCAGCTTCTTGCCGAGCCGATCGAAATATTCCTGATTCGACAGCGCTCGCGTCCCGCCGCGGGTCTCGCCGCTCGCGCGATAGACGAACATCAGGTCGATGTCGGACGAGAAATTCAGTTCGTGGCCGCCGAGCTTGCCCATCGCGATGACGATGAGGGACAGCGGTGCACCGTCGGTATCGCACGGGGTGCCGAAGCGGGTCGACAGATCCTGCGCGAGCCATTCGGCTGCGGTCGCGATCAGCGCGTCGGCCAGCGCCGAGAGCTCGGCCAGCACGTCCGGCAGCGGCGCGAGACCGAGCAGATCACGCCACGCGATGCGTACCGTCTCGCGATGCCGGTAGCGCCGCAGTTCGCGTCGCAGGGCTTCTTCGCTCGTCACCCCGGCACGCCAGGCTGCGCAGCGCGCCGCATGGTGTTCGAGACTGCGCACCGCGCCGGGCTCGGCCTCGTGCAGCAGGTCGACGAACGCAGCCGGTTCGCGCCGCGCCTGCTCGGCGACATACGGACTCGCGGCGAACACCTGGGCGATCGCCGGCAGCTTTGTTCCCGGTATGCGGTCGTCGAGACCGGCCACGCGCGCGGCATCCAGGAACTGCCGAACCGCGTGATCGGTCGCGTCGCGCAAAACGGCCGGTGGCTCGCCGACAGGGACGAGGGCAGAGGGAAGGCTCGACATCATTCAATGATAACGCCGCGTCCGGCTTGGGGTCGCGGCCGCGCTCACGGATAATGCGGTGCCATGAAACGCCCGCACTTGGACAGCAAGCTGCCGCACGTCGGTACCACGATCTTCACGGTCATGTCGCAGATGGCAGCCGAGCACGGCGCGATCAATCTGTCGCAGGGCTTCCCCGATTACGACGGCCCGACTGCGCTGAAGGAGGCGGTCAAGCGCCACATCGACGGCGGCTACAACCAGTACCCGCCGATGGCCGGCGTGCCGGCGCTGCGCGAAGCGGTCGCCGCCAAAGTGCTCGACTGCTACGGCGCGCGGGTCTCGCCCGACACCGAGATCACGATCACGCCAGGGGCGACCGAGGCGATCTATTGCGCCGTGATGGCCTGCGTGCGGGCGGGCGACGAGGTCATCCTGTTCGACCCCGCCTACGACAGTTATGAACCGGCCATCCTGCTCGCCCAGGGACGCCCGGTCCGGCTGCCGCTCGCGCCGCCGACCTACCGCATCGACTGGCAGCGCGTCGCCGACGCGATCACGCCGCGCACGCGGATGATCATCGTCAATTCGCCGCACAACCCGACGGGGACGGTGCTGGCAGCGGAGGATCTGGCGAGCTTGACCGAACTCGCCGAGCGGCACGATCTCCTCGTCGTGGCCGACGAGGTCTACGAACATCTCGTCTTCGACGGGCAGCGTCACGAGAGCGTCTTGCGCTATCCGGAACTCGCGGCACGCACGTTTGCGGTGTCCTCGTTCGGCAAGACCTATCACGTCACCGGCTGGAAGACCGGCTACTGCGTGGCGCCGCCGGCGCTGACCACCGAGTTGCGGCGCGTCCACCAGTTCGTGACCTTCGTCGGGATCACGCCGATCCAGTGGGGGCTGGCCGAGTTCATGCGCGAGCATCCCGAACACCTGCGCGAGCTCCCGGCCTTCTACCAGGCCAAGCGCGATGTGTTCAATGCGGCGCTCGCGGGTTCGCGCTTCCGCTTCGTGCCGTCGGCCGGAACCTATTTCCAGCTCGCCGATTACAGTGCGATCAGCGACTTGCCGGATCGCGAGTTCGTGAACTGGTTGACGCGCGAGGTCGGCGTCGCCGCGATCCCGGTCTCCGTCTTCTACGCATCACCGCCGGCAGCGCGTTACGTGCGCTTCTGTTTCTGCAAGAACGACGACACCTTGCGCGCCGCGGCCGCGAAACTGTCGGCACTTTGAGCGGACGACCCGTCGTGGCCCGCAGCGCGATGCCGTGCGTACAATGCCCGGGCCAGCGCGATCGACCGAGCAAGCCCGCATGAGCGATACCCTCGTCTGTTATTGCACCTGCCCCGATGCGGCGGTCGCGCAGCGGCTCGCCGACGGGCTGGTGACGGCGGAGCTCGCGGCCTGCGTGAACATCGTGCCCGGGATCACGTCGGTTTACCGCTGGCAGGGCAAGGTGGAGACCGACGCCGAGGTGCTGCTCGTGATCAAGACCGACGTCGCGCACTTCCCGGCGCTCGATGAGTGGCTGTGCGGTGAACACCCCTATGAACTCCCCGAGCTGATCGCGGTCCCTGTCGCCACCGGTTCACGTCCGTATCTCGAATGGCTGCATCGTTCGCTCGTCTGATCGTCCTGACCGCCGCGCTGACGCCCGCGCTGGCGCCTGCCGGTCTGCTCGACGCGCTCGGCGGCGACGGGCCCGGTGCGCGGCGCGAGTTCCTGCCCCCCGACCAGGCGTTCGCGTTCGATCATGACGTCGGCCCCGACGGCGGTCTCGCGCTGCACTGGCGGATTGCGCCCGATTACTACCTCTACCGGGACAAGATCACACTCGAGGCGCTGACGCCCGGCAGCACCGTCGCCGCCGCGGAGCTGCCGCCCGGTGAAATCAAGGACGATCCGGAATTCGGGCCGGTGGCGGTCTATCGCGACGACGTCGCGGTCGCCGCCGCGGTCGGCTATGCCGCG
>JADZCB010000346.1 GCA_020851775.1 Gammaproteobacteria bacterium | reverse complement strand
CTCCGGACGTTCGCGACCTCCACTTCGCTTCGAGGCCCGCGATGAACGCCGTTGCAACAGGAGTTCTCGGTCAGTAGTCGCTGGGCCTCATCCTCGATGCGCGGCATCATGCCGGCCATGCCTGCCGTGACCCGATCAGCGGAGACCGTCGCCGATGTGCTGGTCGTCGCGTCCAGCCGGCTCGCGGGTGTGTTGACGTTGCAGACCCTGCTGCTCGGTGGCCTCGCCGCCGCGCTGCTCGGACTCGCCTGGCTGTGCGTGCGTCGCTTCACATCCGCGGGACGGCGAGGGCAGGCCGGCGACACCGCCGACCGCGCGCTGATCGGGCAACTGAACGAGAGCCTCCAGCGCAGCGAAGCGCGTTTTCGTTCGCTGATGGGCCTGTCGTCGGACTGGTACTGGGAACAGGACGCCGAATTCAGGTTCGTCGAAGTCATCGGCAAGCCGCCCGCCGCGATGGCGGTGCTGGAGAACCTGCTGCTCGGCAAGCGCCGCTGGGAAGCGCCGGTCGTCGGTATGAGCGAAACGGACTGGGCGGCGCACCGGGCGCTCCTCGCCCGACACGCCCCGTTCCGGGATCTCGAGTACGGACTCCGCCTGCCGGACAGCGAGCGCCTCTTCCATGTGCGGATCAGCGGCGAGCCGATCATCGACGAGGCGGGGCGCTTCCAGGGTTACCGGGGCATCGGCACCGACATCACCGCGCGACGCGAAGCGGAGGCGCAGTTGCGCAAGCTGTCGACCGCCGTCGAGCAGAGCCCGGTGTCGATCCTCATCACCGACGTCCACGGCGCGATCGAGTACGTCAATCCGCGTTTCTGTCAGACCACCGGCTACGCGGCGGCCGAAGTGCTCGGTCGCAACCCGCGCATCCTGAAGTCCGGCGCGGCGTCCGAGGCGACCTACCGCGAGCTGTGGACGACGATCACCGACGGCCGGGAATGGGCCGGGGAACTGCACAATCGCAAGAAGAACGGCGATCTCTTCTGGGAATCCGTGCGGATCATTCCGCTCTTGTCGGCGCACGGCGAAGTCATGAACTACATGGCGGTCAAGGAGGACATCACGCTGCGCAAGGAGATGACCGCGCGCGAGCAGTTGCGCCAGGAGCAGATGCTGCACCATGCGCGTCTCGCCGCGATGGGCGAGATGGCGGCAGCGCTGGCGCACGAGCTCAATCAGCCGCTTGCCGCGATCGCGAACTTCAGCGGCGTGCTCGAGCACCAGCTCACCGCGTCGCCAGCCGATCCGACGCAGATGCGTGAGGTGGCACGCACCATCACCGGGCAGGCGCTGCGCGCCGGGGAGATCGTCTGGCGAGTCCGGGCGTTCACGCGCAAGCACGAAACGCGGCGGATGCCGACCGACGTCAATGCGCTGATCCGCGAGGTGGCGCCGCTGGCCGATCTGGCGGCGAAGTCCCGCGGCGTGATCCACGACTACGATCTGGCGCCGGATCTGCCGCGCGTGACGATCGATCGCGTGCAGATCGAACAGGTGCTGCTGAACCTGATCCGCAATGGCGTCGAAGCGATGGAGGATGTCGCGGGTGAGCGGCGTCTGCGCCTGATCAGCCGCCTGACCGACAACGGGAGTGCCGTGCAGATCTCGGTCTGCGATCGCGGCCATGGGCTGGCGGACCGAGTGCTCGCGGATCTCTTCACGCCGTTCGTCACGACCAAGCCCGACGGCATGGGGATGGGATTGTCGATCAGCCGCGACATCGTCGAGGCCCACGGCGGCCGCCTGTGGGTGGCGGGTGACGAGGATGGCGGTGGCACGACGTTTCGCTTTACGCTGCCGGTGAAGGCCGGAGAAGAGTGATGCTCGAACAGGATGTGGTATACGTCGTCGAAGACGACCCGGTGGTCAGGCAGTCCCTGGTGATGCTGATCGCGACCCTCGAGGTCGAGGTCCGTGGTCGTGCGTCCGGCGAGGATTTTCTCGACGATCCGCTGCGCGCCGACGCGTCCTGTGTCGTGCTCGACGTGCGAATGCCGGGTCTCGGCGGCCTCGAAGTACAGGCACGCCTGAACGAAGCGGGCGTGATCGCGCCGGTCATTTTCATCACCGGACATGGCGATGTGCCGATGGCGGTCGAAGCGATGCGCGGCGGCGCCGTCGACTTCCTGCAGAAACCCTTCGACAACCAGATCATGCTCGAGCGCGTGCGCCAGGCGCTCGTGCGCAACTGCGCTCTGCGTCAGGCGGCCCGCCAGCGCGACATCGCCGCTGCCCGCCTCGCCGCCTTGAGCCCGCGCGAACACGATGTGCTCGCGCTGCTGGTTGCGGGCCGGATGAACAAGGCCATCGCGGCCGAACTCGGCATCAGCGCCAAGACCGTCGAAGACCACCGCGCCAGCATCATGCGCAAGATGCAGGTGCGCTCGGTGGCCGAGCTGGTGCGTCTGGCGGTCGATGGCCAGGCCGGATCGACGCCTGGACGGTCCGGCACGATCGCCTGAATCCGATGCAGGAGCGGCGGCAGCCGCGATTGTGAACGTGCACCCGCGAGGCGCTTATCGCGCCTGCCGGCGCTCCCACCCGGTTCGGATTGTTTTCCCCTCGTCCCGCACCGACCTCGACATTCGATCCGGGAAATCCCGGATATCCTAATCGGTTTAATCGCCGCTAGCGGAATCATCGCGCATGGGCGTGCTTCGGCGCGGCAGCGCAATGTGCCTTGTATTCAAGAATTTGCTCGCATAGCGAAGAGGAAACGGACATGAGAACCCTGAAAGTGGGCGAGAAGCTCGGCCTCGGTTTCGGCGTCGTCCTGCTGCTGCTGGTTGCGGTGGCGGGCGTCGGCATCAACCGGCTGATCGCGATCGATAGTGCACTCGGTG
>JADZCB010000345.1 GCA_020851775.1 Gammaproteobacteria bacterium | reverse complement strand
CGCCCGAGTCGCCGGGATTGCTCGACCTCCTCACCCGTGACGGGCTCGACGTCGCCGATGTCCTCCTGAAGACCAACGTCGACAAGCTGAGCTTCATACCGGCGGGGAACATGCAACGCCGCGCCACGGAGCTCCTGGCCAGCGAGCAGATGACCGCCCTGCTGGGCGAGCTCGCATCCCGGTATCCGGACCGCATCGTGATCTTCGACTCTCCGCCGCTGCTCGCCACCACCGAGGCGCGGGTGCTTGCAACCAACATGGGCCAGGTCGTCATGGTCGTGGCGGCCGAAGCGACGTCGCAGAACACCGTCGACCAGGCGCTCGCCACCATCGACAGCTGCGACATCGTGCTGATGATGCTGAACAAGGCCAGCCCCGGCGTCGTCGGGATGTACGGCTACTATCCGGACAATGACAGCCGCTGAGGCGCCGGCACGGCGATGCGGCCGCGCCGGGCTGCTGGCCGGGTGGGCCGCGGCGATCGCGCTGGCGACGGGAGGAGCGGCTGCTCAGGCGCCGTTTCGCGTGAGCGGGTCGTTCTCCGAGCAGCTCACCTACACCAACAACATCGACCTCAGTCCTCGCGAAACGCGCGAAAGCGATTTCGTCGTCACGCTGACGCCGCGCGTACAGGTCTCGTACGACGCCGCTCGCGCCAGCCTGAACGGCTGGATCGCGGTGCCGGTCAATCTCGCCGTTCGTACCGGCAGCGACAACAACACGGTAGCGCCGCAGGCGAACCTGAACGGGAACGTCGAGGTCGTCAAGGACCTGTTCTTCGTCGATGCCGCGGCGAACGTGTCGCAGACCTACTACGACCCGTTCGGCCCGCAGCCGCCTGATTTCGTCAACGCGACGGCCAACCGCTATACGAGCCAGTCGTACCGCATATCGCCCTACCTGCAAGGCCAGAGCGGCAGCGCGCTGCGCTATTCGCTGCGCAACGACAACATCTGGACCAACCTGGGCGGGGCGCCGCAGGGCGCCACGAACGCGTACTCGAACATCCTGACCGGCGTCATCGATCGTGACCCGACGCCCGTCGGTTGGGGCGCGGACCTTCGCCGCGCCGAATATGACTTCGCCGACCAGGAGCGCTCGCAGCGGATGCAGCTCGCGAGGCTCCGTGGCGCCTACCGCTCCTCGCTTTGGCAGGTCACGCTGTCGGGCGGCTACGAATCCAACAAGTTCACGCTGACGGAAAGCGAGGAGGTGATCTACGGGATCGCCTTCTCGTGGCGCCCGAGCAACCGCACGCACCTCGACGCCGCCTGGGAGCATCGGTTCTTCGGCGAGTCCTATCGAGTGAAGTTCCAGCATCGCGGCCCGCGATACGTCTTCGACGTGGGCGCGTACCGGGATGTCAGCACGTACCCCGAGCAGGTGACGCAGCTGGCTGCCGGTTCGTTCCTGCCGGGCGTCCTGAACGAGATACTGCAGTCGCGCATCGTCGATCCCGCGGAACGCGCTCAATTCATCGCGAACTACATACGCGACCGCGGGCTTCCCGACGTGCTCGCGTCGCCGATCTCGATCTACAGCCAGAGGATCTATCTGGTCGAGAACGCGAGTGCCGGATTCGGCGTCATCGGTGCGCGCAACAACCTGTTCTTCACCGCGTACCACGTCAAGACGCAGCCGATCACGGCGAGCGGCGAGGCTCTTCCCGGCGACCCCTCGTCGGTGAACAACAGCACGCAGATCGGCGGCGCGGCCGCATGGACGTATGCGCTCACCCCGACGGCGTCGCTTTCGGTGTCGGGACACGTCGGCCGCACCGACGCGAACCCGCCGTTCGAAGGACGCTCCGACTTCTGGACGCTGCGACTCGGCATCACCCGGCCGATCTCGGCTAAGACGACGACGTTCGCGGGTGCGCGCTACCAGAAGTTCGATTCGGATATCCACACGAGCTATACCGAGGCTGCGGTGTTCGTCGGCGCGAGTCATTCCTTCGAGTAGCGCGCGCCATGTACGAGTCCTACTACGGCTTCTCGGGCAAGCCCTTCCAGCTCAATCCGGACCCCGCGTTCTTCTTCGGCAGCCGCGGCCACAGCCGGGCGTTCGCCTATCTGCAGTACGGGCTCTATCAAGGCGAGGGCTTCATCGTCATCACCGGCGAGATCGGCGCCGGCAAGACGACGATCGTGCGAAGCCTGTTCGAGCAGCTCGATTCCTCCAAGGTGGTCGCCGCGCAGATCGTGTCCACGCAACTCGATGCGGACGACCTGCTGCGCTCGGTGGGCGTGTCCTTCGGCCTCCCGGTCACGACGGTGCCGAAGAGCGTGCTGATCGCCTCGGTCGAGGCGTTCCTCTGCCAGCTGGCGGTGGACAAGAAGCGTGCGCTGCTGATCGTCGACGAGGCGCAGAACCTCACCGAGCGTGCCGTCGAGGAGCTGCGCATGCTGTCGAACTTCCAGTTCGGCGACCAGGCACTGCTGCAAAGCTTCCTCGTCGGCCAGCCGGAGCTGCGGACGATGATGCAACGGCCGGCGATGCAGCAGCTGCGGCAACGGGTCATCGCCTCGTATCACCTCGGGCCGCTCGACGCGAGCGAAACCCAGGCCTACATCGAGCACCGGCTTCGCCACGTCGGCTGGAACGAGGATCCGCGCTTCACGCCGGCATGCTTCCCCCTGATCCATGGACTGACAGGCGGCATCCCGCGCCGCATCAACGCACTGTGCAACCGACTGCTCCTCGCGAGCTTCCTGAACGAAGCGCACGTCGTCGACGTCGCGGACGTGCACGCGATCGCGCGGGAGATGCGCGAAGAGATCGGAGCGGGCGGCGCCGTTTCGCCGATGCACCAGGAGCCCGCTGCAGGCGGGGACCACCGCATCGCGACTCACGAGGCGGCGCTGCGCCGCATCGAGGATCGGATGGACCGTGTCGAGCGCACGGTCGGTGCAACCGTGGACCTGCTCCACAACCTTCTGCATCCCGAGAAGGCGGGGCAGGGTCCCGGCCAGGGGTGACGATGAGCGACCGCATGCCGCACGTGCCGCATATCGCCTGCATCGTCGGCGCGCGCCCGAACTACATGAAGATGGCGCCGCTCGTCCGTGCGTTCGCGGCGCAACCGGCGTTGCCGCGCGCCGTGCTGATCCACACGGGACAGCATTACGACCCGAGCATGAACGACCGCCTGTTCGAGGACCTGCGGCTTCCGGCGCCGGACCTCAACCTCGGCGTCGGATCCGGCACGCACGCCGTCCAGACGGCCGAGGTGATGAGGCGCATCGAGCCGGTGTTCGACGCCAGCCGACCAAGCTGCGTCGTGGTCGTCGG
>JADZCB010000344.1 GCA_020851775.1 Gammaproteobacteria bacterium | reverse complement strand
CGACTCAGCGTCATCGCCGCGACCGACAACGGCAGCGTCGACAGCGCGACGGCGTGGCGCGCGAGATTCCCTGACTGTTCACCAATCTGCCGCGCGGCGCCGACGACGACGTCGTCGACTTCGGCCGCGTCCAGCGTCTGGTTGCGCGCGAGCAGCGCATCGACGCAGTGGGCGACGAGTTCGTCCGCGCGCGAGAGATTGAAAGTGCCGCGATGGGCCTTCGCGAGCCCGGTGCGGATGTTGTCGATGATGACGACCTGGTTCATGGCGGTTCCTCGGTGGCAATGAAAAGCGGCTGATGCCCGGCATGCAGACGCTGCATCCGCGCATGCTGCCGCAAAGCAATGGTCCATGAAAGTGCGAGGACCCGGCGCCGTGGCGTTCATGGTCGGGCGGCGGCCAGCGGGCACGCGATTGTCGGGGCGATGCGCTGACAGCCGCCGGGCCGGAACTCCGCCACGCTGGCGCAGCCGGAGCGTCACCGGCGACGTATTTCTGCCCTTTTCCGGAGGAGTTGCGACATGCCCAGGATTCTCGTGCTCTATTACTCGTCCTACGGCCACATCGAGCAGATGGCGGAGGCCGTCGCCGCCGGCGCGCGCGAGACCGGCGCCGACGTCGACATCAAGCGGGTGCCTGAACTGGTGCCGGACGAGATCGCGCGCAAGGCGCATTACAAACAGGATCAGAAGGCCCCGATCGCGAAGGTCGAGGAGCTCGCGGATTACGACGCGATCATCGTCGGCGTCGGCACGCGCTTCGGTCGCATCGCGTCACAGATGGCGAACTTTCTCGACCAGGCCGGTGGCCTGTGGGCACGCGGGGCACTGCACGGCAAGGTCGGTGCCGCGTTCACGTCGACGGCGACCCAGCACGGCGGTCAGGAGATGACGCTGTTCTCGATCATCACGAACCTGCTCCATTTCGGCATGGTGATCGTCGGTCTCGACTACGGCTATGCCGGACAGTCGACGCTGGACGAAGTCACCGGCGGTTCGCCGTACGGCGCGACGACGATTGCCGGCAGCGACGGCGCGCGTCAGCCGTCCGCGAACGAACTCGCCGGCGCGCGCTACCAGGGTCGCAAGGTCGCGGAGACGGCGAAGAAGCTTGCGGGGTGATCCACGCAGCGATCGGTGATGGTGATGATCCACCTGCTGCCGGCTGCTTGACTCACCCCTGGCCGGCAAGACCGCTGAAGACAGCGCCCTGCCCGCGCGGCCGATCAGCGCCCAGGGCCACCGAACTCGGACACCGAGAATGGCACGGTCGTCGTCGAGTCTTCGTCGATGCGGGCGAGGAACTGCTCGGTCGACACCGGCCAGCGGCGCGGGTACGCGAGCGGCACGTGCCAGGTGCCCGCGGCCTGTGCCGCGACCAGCGCCGCGCGTTTCGCCTTCGTGGCGGCTTCGTCGACCTCGAGTGTCCGGCGATCGATCACGACGCCATACCATTCCTCTGCCGCGCGACGACTCAGGATCTCGTTCCAGACATCCTTGCGTACTCTGTCGGGGTCGCGCTCGAGCGGCGATCCGAAGCCCCCCGCCGCCGCGGACTGGTAGCGTACGACGTCACCCTTCTTCAGCGGGTAGGCGGTCGGCTTGCAGGTCTGCAACAGGCAGCCGTTGCCGAATTCCCCTCCTTCCATGTCGAAGGCACGATCGTCATTGAAGATGCCGTACTTCGGTGTCGTCATCGCCGCCGGCGTGAGCCCGTTCCAGCTCGGGATACCACCGCGCGCGGTCTTGTCGATGAAGAATGCGAACGAGGAGATCCCGGCGCCGCCACCTGCTTCACCTGGCGGAATGATCTTCGCGCGGTCGGCGAGCGGCGTGATCTGGCAGTCACCCAGCGCCTCGAACGTGTAGTACGGCGAACAGCCACCGCGATATTTGCCGGGCCCGGTCGAATCGAGCGTAATCGCGCCGGCCTCCCAGGCAACCATCGGCGCTTCCTTCTCCAGATATTCGACGACGCATTCGTGGCAGTTGAAGATCGGCGGCATCGCGAAACTGATGCCGTCATTGCGCTGCGTGCCGCCCCAGGATTCGCCGCCCATCAGCACGAGACCCCAGGGGGCATTGTGGCGACCCGGCCGCGAGTCGTTGCCCTGGATCACGTACACGCCGGAGAGCCCTGCGTCCGGCGCCAGCGAACGCTCCGGCAGCGCGCGGCACATCAGACGCGTGAGCAGTGTGCCGGCCTTGGTGCCGACTTCGAGATGATTGCTCTGGCTCTTCGGCGGCAGTCCGCAGACGACCGAGCCCGGCGGCAGGACGACGTGAAACGGTCGCTGGGCACCGGCATTCATCGGTGAGAGCGGGTCGAGGATGAGTTTCGGCCCGATGAGGCAGCGCCCGGCTTCGACCCACATCGTGGTCGACGCGCCGAGCGACTGGCGTTCCGTGCCGGAGAAATCGATCTCCATGTTGTCGCCCTTCACGGTGATCGTCGCCTGGAGCTTGACCGGTGTCGTGCCAAAGCCGTCATCGTCCATGTATTCGTCGGCCGTCCAGCTTCCATCGGGCATTTCGCTGATGGCCTTGCGCATGCGTCGCTCGGCGAGATCGAGCGTGTACCGGGCTGCGGCGACGACCTTGTCCGCGCCATGTTTCTCGAGCAGCGCGCGCAGCCGGCTCTCGCCGACGCGCAAGGTACCGAACAATGCGCGCATGTCGCCGAGCGTGTGATTGGGCGTACGCGAGTTTTCGATGAGCAGGTTCACCGCAGAGCGCACCGGCGTGTCGCCCGACATGATCAGCGTCGGCGGAATGCGGATCCCTTCCTCGTAGTAGACGCGCGCCTTGTTGTTGATGCCGCCCGCCACCGCGCCGCCGGTATCGATGAAATGTGACGCGTCGGAGAGCACGAACAGCGGCTTGCCATTCGCATGCACCGCGCGCACGAAGTTGATATCCGGGAAGTGGATGCTGCCGCGCCACGGATCGTTGCAGAACAGCGTGTCGCCCGGCCCCATGTTCTCGAGGCCGTATTCCCTCACGATCATGTTCACGGCGTGCTGGTGCGTGAACGCGAAATGCGTGCAGCCCTCGGTGATCGCGACGAGCTCTGTGCCGTGCGGCGTGACGAGGTGGATAC
The DNA here is from genome assembly GCA_020851775.1 of Gammaproteobacteria bacterium. GTDB lineage: Bacteria > Pseudomonadota > Gammaproteobacteria. The sequence continues at coordinate 9,019 of JADZCB010000344.1, read as the reverse complement.
ACACTCCGCAGTCCATCGCTTCGCGCACCGCATTCGAAAACGCACCGGACACGAGGCTCTCGTGCATCTGCCGGGTGACCTGGATGAGGGCGGAGCGGATGGTCTCGGCGGTGATGAGATCGATGCCGTATTGTTCGAATACGGCATCCGCAGTCATTGTATAGCGTGCCATGAAAACCTCCTGTTCAGGGCCGGGCGCGATTGGCGTTGGCGGGAATGTCGACAATCACGTTGCCGTAATCATCGATACGTGCGTGCGTCGCCTTGTTCACGACGATCGTCGACAGCCGGTCGTCGATGATCGCCGGGCCCGGGATGAGGTTGCCGGCTTTGAGCGCGAAACGGTCGTAGAACGGCACGTTCCGATGCGTCTCGCGATCCATGTGCAGGTCGCGGCGCATGATGACCGCGGCGGCGTCGGGCGTGTCGCCGCCTTTCTCGATGTTCGGCAACACCACGTCCGGATACGGACCGTAGGCCATGGCGCGGACGGTGGTCAGGAAGATCGGCAGTTCCTGGGCCTGGTAGCCGAAGACCTGATCGTAGTGGCGATCGAAATAGCCGCGGATCGCGCCGAAGTTCGCATCGTCGTAGCGTTCGACCGCGACCGGCACCTGCTGGTCCCAGCTCTGGCCGCGGTACATGCCGCAGAGCGTCCGTTCGAGCACGACGTCTGCGCGCTTGACCCCCTGGCGCACGAGATCCTCGATGCAGGCCTGCTCGATCTGATCGACGACGGCATTCAAGCGCTCGGGACCGAGTGCCGCGAGCTCCGACATGGGCGATACCGCATGCTGGACCTTGAGCCGGCTCGTAAGCATGCCGAGCGCGGCGAAGCCGCCCGGAAAATAGGGAATGACGACCTCCGGAATCGACAGTTCACGGGCGACACTGACCGCGAACATCGGGCCGGCGGCGCCGAAGCCCATCAGCGAATAACCTTGCGGGTGCAGACCGCGACTGATCAGCGCTTTTTCACACGCTTCGGCGATGTTGAGCGTCACGAGTTCATACGCGCCCTGCGCGAGCAGCAGCGGATCCATGTCGATCCGGGCGGCGACGCGGCCGAGCGCCTCAAGCGCCTTGCCGCGATCGACGTTCATGCGTCCTTCGAGGAAGAGTTCTGGCTGGATGATGCCCATCGCCACGCAGGCGTCGGTCACCGCGGGCTCCGTACCGCCGAGGCCATAGCACGCAGGCCCGGGCTTGGAGCCCGCCGATTCCGGACCGACGCGCAACGAGCCCATCTCGTCGACGACGATCAGGCTGCCACCCCCAGCCCCGATGCTGCGGACGTCGATCGTCGGCATCGCATACGGAATCGAATAGTCGAGCTCCCAGTCGCGGGTGACTTCCGCGCTTCCTTCGCGCACGAGGCCGATGTCGGTGCTCGTGCCGCCGACATCGATGCAGATCAGATTATCGGTATCGAGGATCTTGCGCGCATAGAACTCGCTCCCGAGCATGCCGGCGACGGGACCCGACTGCAGTGTGCAGACCGGCGCCTCGACGATCATTTCACGTGTCGCGAGCCCGCCGCCCATCTGCATGATGTAGATTTCGTCGGTGTAGCCGATCTCCTCCGCCATGCGCGACTTCAGCCGCTCGAGGTAGGTGTTGATCTTCGGCCCGCAGTAGACGTCGAGCGCGACGACGAAGGTGCGTTTCAGTTCGCCCGCCACGGGATAGATCTTCGAGGACTGGACGTACGCACCCGGAAACTCCTCTTCGATGATGCGGATCGCGCGCTCTTCGTGGCGCCGGTCGACGTACGCATTGACGAAGCAGACACCGATCGATTCCACGCCCTCTCCCTTCAGGAACCGGACTTCGCGACGGATCTCGTCGTCCTGCAGTTCGAGCAGCGTGTTCCCGGCTTCGCCGAGGCGTTCGGCGATCTCGCGCCGGTAGCGGCGCGGAATGATCGGATTGACCTGGTGCGGACGCTGCCAATACGGGTTGTAGAGCACGCCCTCGTCGAACGGTCGGCCCATGCCCCCCGAATCCATGTTCTCGCGGTGGCCCTTCGTGCAGAGCAGTCCGGATTTCGCACCGGTGCGCGTCAGCGCCGCGTTGATGCCGACCGTATAGCCGTGGTTGAAGCGCCGGAGCCGGCCAGCGTCGATGTCGAGATCCGTAAAGAGGCGCTGCAGCGCGCCGACCGTGCCGATCGACTGATCGTCCGCCGTCGTCAGCACTTTCGTCCGGTAGAGTTTCGAACGTTCCTCGTCGTAGATCACGGCATCCGTGAAGGTGCCGCCCACGTCGATGCCAGCCACAAAGCCCTTGGTCATGGTGTGTCACTCTGGATTCTGAGCACCGACTTCACGTCGCGGAAGTGATGCATGTTGTCGATTGCGGCGTTGACGTCGGCCATCGCGTAGCTGCTCGAGATCAGGAGATCGAAATCGATCTCGTGGCGGTAGCGCCGCACGAACTCGAGCCCACGGTAGTAGTGCTTGATGTCGGCGGAGAAGACGCCGGCGATGGTGAGGTTCTTGCGGGTGATCATCTCTGCCGGGATCGGCGTCGGTGGCCCGCCGACCGGGCCGACACTCACGTATTTACCTCCCAGTGCGGCCATCTCGAGGCCTTCGGCAAACGCGTGATGCGCGCCCGACATTTCGAAGACGACCGAGGCACCCTTGCCGTCGGTCAGCTCCTTCACGCGTGCGATGCGCGCCGCCGGGGTCGGGTAGTCCTCGATCGGCACGGTGGCCGTCGCGCCCCAGCGCCGCGCGACCTCGAGCCGGTTCGGCGGACCGCCGATGACGATGATCGTGCCCGGCCCACGGCGTGAGCACACGGCCGTGGTGTAGAGGCCGAGCGGCCCCGCGCCCTGCACCACCACGGTGTCCATGAAGCCGAGGCCACCGATGTCGTCGAGACGGTCGAAACCGTTCATGACGGTCCGCAGTGCGCAGCCGACGCTGCTCGCCCATTCGCTCTTCACCTCGTCCGGGATCCGGACCACGCCCGAGGTCGGCAGCACGTAGCAGTATTCCGCGAAGCCCCCGTTGAGGTAGGGCGGCGTGTGCAGCGAGCGTGTGAAACCGTAGAACTTGCGTTCGGTGCAGAGCGTCGGCTGATTCAGCACCTTGCAGTTGTGGCACTTGCCGCAGGACGCGTGCGACCAGAGGATGCGATCGCCGACCGCGAGTGCGTTGCCGACGGAGTCATGTGAGACGCCCTCGCCGAATTCCACGATGCGGCCCACCATTTCGTGCCCGGGCACGAGCGGCAGATCCTGCGTCACGAGTTGCGCGAGCTCGCCCGTCCAGAGATGGACGTCCGATCCGCACACCGAGGCGAGTTCGATCCGGACCAGTATCGCGCCTGGCTCGAGCGTCTCCGGGATCGGGACCTCGCGGATCACGAGCGGTTCGTTGTAGCGCTCGAGGACGACGGCCTTGCAGGTTTTGGGGTGTATCATGGCCGCCCCCTAGTCCGAATCCCGTTGCGACAGTCGACCTTGCTCGGCGAGCGACACGGCCCAGTCGTGCGTCACCGGCCAGTATGGCGGCCAGCGGTCCTCGCGCACGGTCTCGCGCAACTCGAGCACATGGAAACAGTTCTGGCACTTCGTCACGATGCGCGCACCCATCCAGTTCACAATGGGATATCTGCGCACGTCGTCCGCAGCGCATGCCGGACAACGCTGGCCCGGAACGATTTCACGCTCGACGCTGATGAATTGTTCTTCCGGACGCGAATAAAGAATGGTGTCGGTCCAGGGTATGGTCTTGTTCGTCTCGGTCATCGGGACCTCCCGCTGCGTCGCGCAGCCGTCTTGATTCTGACGAGACGCTGCGCACCGTCGGTGAGCATCTCCCGCCGGCAGAGTTCAGCACCGGGGCATGCGCCGGGCACTATTCAAAAGGATGGAATCGAGGGCGTGCGGACCGTCGAGCGGTCCGCAGCGGGCGCTCAGAGCATGCCCGCCCGACGGGCTGCGGCGATCGCACCCGTGCGATTGTGCGTGCCGAGCTTTTCGAAAATGCGGCGCAGATGCCACTTCACCGTGTTCTCGGAGAGATACATCTGGTTCGCGATGGCCTTGTTCGCGAGGCCGATTGCCGCCATGCGCAGGATCTCGGCCTCGCGGTCGCTCAGCCGCGTGCGCCCCGCCGCATTGATGCCATCGATCGCGACCGTGTCTCCCGCTGCGGCGAGAATCGCATCGAGGTACTCCCGGGCCAGCCCCGAGCCACCGGGCGGGAGCGCCTGTTGCCGCTCGCGGATATCGCGCAGCATCGACAGCACCGCACGCCCTTCGTCGACGAAACTCCGAACGAAGCGCTCACGCTGCGCATGCACGAGCACTTCGCGCAAATGGCGCGTCGCCGCCTCGACATCGCCGCGCGCATGCAACGCAACGGCTTTGAGGATCTGCAATCGCATGCGCCGCCAGTGGCGGTTTGCACTCGCCATGCGCCCCAGCTCGCGCTCGATGGAACGCATGGCGCTGTCGGTCTGGCCGGCATGGATCTGGAAGCGCCACAGGCCGATATCGGTCGCTTCGAGTTCCTCGGGATAGAACAGATACTGTGGCGCACCGCCCACGGGGCGGCTGGCGAGCAGTTCCTCGACGTCCGCCGCAGCTTCGTCGAGGGCGCCGGCCATCAACGCGAGCCGCACCTTCTCCCAGCGCACGGCGGCGATGAGGCGCGGGTGATCGCGCGAGATCCCCTCCTCTTCCGCCTGCTCGAGGATCCGCAGCGCGCCGAGGTGATCGTCTTCGGCGACATGCAGCCGCGCGAGCGTAAGCTGACCGAACGTCACGATGCCGATGAATTCGAACTCCGCGATCGCGGGCAGGCTCTGCTTGATCTTCGTCTTCGCTTCCGCGAGGCGGCCCTGCTCGTAGAGCACATCCGCCGCGAAGAAATCGACGACGGCGCGGCATGGCGATTCCGGGTGGTCGGGATCGATGTCGTTCGCCCGCTCGTAGACGACGAGCGCGGCATTGAGTCGACCCTGGATGGCCTCCATCAGCCCGCGGTAGGCGATCGAGTAACCGTGGCCGTAATCGCAGCCGTCGCGGGCATGGCATTGCAGGCCTTCCGCGAGACGCGCCCGCGCCTTGCCGAATTCGCCCTTCAGTCCGAGCGCGTAACCCGACATGTTGCAAATCGCGCCGCGAATCCAGGTTTCCTCGCGTGGCACGGCGCGCAGATAGCGGTCCGCGAAGGCAAGTCCGCCTTCGAGATCGCCGATGCTCATCGAATAGGTGACTTCGAGCATCACGATCTCGGAGGCTGCGCGGGGCGGAATGCGGCCATCCGCCGCTTCCCGGTTCAGCGCCCCGATGATCCGTTTCGCACGCGGCATGTCCCGTGCGAGCAAGTGCGCCCAGGCGGCCATGAACGCGATCCCTGGATGTGCGACGAGCGTCGTCTCGTCCTGATCGCGTGACCAGGAGGCGATCCGGTTCGCGTAGCCCGCGCGGATGGCACGCGTGCCGTGGCGCGCGAGAAACGCATAGACGAACGGCTCGTCCCCGCTCGCGACGGCGTGCTCGATCGCCTCGTTGAAGAGGCCTTCGACGGCGAGCAGATCGGCGGCACGTGCATGCAGCGTGTTGGCCCTGACCGGATCGTTCGCGCTCAGGCGCGCATGGAGAAAATCGCGGAACATCCTGTGGAAGCGGTAGGCATCCCCTGGTCCGACATGCACCGTGAGAAGCCCGTTCGCGCACAGCGCGCGCAGGGTGGCCGCACTGTCCCGGGCGCCGGTGAGCGCGTCGCACAGACGAGGTCGGAGTTGGCGCAGCACGCTCAGTTCGAGCAGCACGGACTGCGTTGTGGCCGGAATGCGCGAGAAGATTTCGTCGAGCAGAAAATCGCCGATGTCGCGGTTCGACGACGCAAAGCCCCGCAACGCGCGCAAAGGTTCCACCGCCTGGCTGACGAGATGGACGGCCATGCACACCGCCACCGGCCACCCTTCGGTCGCCGCCAGGATTTCAGCGACGAGCAATTCGCCGTCCGAGTGGATCCCGGCCGCGCGCAACAGCTCACCGGTCTCGCGCGGGCCGAACGCAAGCACGTCCACGTCGACGTCGAGAAGTGCGCTCTGCGCCCGCGCCCGCGCGAGCCGGAGCGGAGGCCGTGATCGTGAAGCGACGAATACTGCATGTTCACCCGGCAGACGGTTCACGAGCTGGGTGATCGCGGCGGCGAGGCTCGCGTCGCTGCTCGCATCGACGTCGTCGAGGAAAATCGCGATCGGCTCGCGGATGGACGCCAGGAGTTCGAGAATACGCGCCGTCCCGGCCATGCCTGACCAGCGTTCGGTGCGCCGGTGATCGTCGCCGTGTCCTAGCGCGTCGTCGAGACCGCGTCCCAGGTGGGCGACGAACGATTCACCGTCGTCATGCTCGTCGAGGCAATACCACACGACCCGATAGCCGGCGTCCCGCAACGCGGCCGCCTGGCAGATCATCCACGTCGTCTTGCCGTAGCCGGCCGGCGCATGCACGAATACGAGCGTCGCCCGGGCGATGTGTTCGGCGCCAATCAGCGTCCCGGGACGCGGGACGAAGTTGGCCGGCAGGTGTGGCGTGCGGAACGCTGGGCCCGCGTGCATCGAATCGCGGTGTTCAGGCCCGGTCATCCGTGCAGACCACCACGTCGTCAGTGCGATCGTGGAGGGCGCACGACGAGCGCTTCGCGCAACGCATTCCACTCGCGTGCCCCGAGTCGATCGAAGAGTTCGACGATGCTCATCCCGCCGGCCGCGGACGCGGGCACACCAGTCGTGCGCAGCGCCGCCAGTGCCGTGTCACCGGACAGGATCCCGGACTCGATCAGCAGACTCGGATAAATCACCATGCGATACCCCATGGCGGCCGCGTCGGCAACCGTCACCAGCGGCGTCTTGCCGCCTGGCACGATGTTCAGCAGGCACGGGCCCCGGACCCGCCGCGGCACGAGCGCGAGTTCCTCGCGGTCCGGAATCGCCTCCACGAAGGCCATGTCCGCGCCGGCGTCGAGCGCGGCATTCGCGCGTTCGATGGCTTCGTCGAAACCGACGACGGCACGCGCGTCGGTGCGCGCGATAAGCAGAAAACCGGGATCACGACGTGCAGCGACGGCGGCCCGAATCGTCATGATGTACGCCTCCCGCGGCACGATGTCCTTGCCGTCGAGATGGCCGCAGCGCTTCGGCGAGACCTGATCCTCGAGGTGGATCCCGGCCACCCCGCGCGCCTCATGCGCGCGCACGGTGCGGGTGACGTTCAATTCGTTGCCATAGCCGGTATCTGCGTCGGCGACGAGCGGAATCTGCACGGCTTCCGCGATTCGCGCCGCGTTCGCCACCATTTCGGTCATGGTCACGAGCCCGAAATCCGGATAGCCGAGTGCCGCTGCCGTCCCCGCACCGGTCATGTAGACCGCCTCGAAACCGGCCTGGGCCACGAGCCGCGCCGTGATGCCGTCGTAAGCCCCCGGCGCAAGCAGCGGTTCATTCCGCTGCAGCAGTGCGCGCAGCCGTTTCGTCATGCTCATCTGGTGCCTGCCTCGCTGACCCGTCGGTGACGTCACCGCCTTGCCCACTGCACCGGGAAAGAGGCGTCTCCACCCCGCAGGTGCACGCGACACATGATGTCTGCCCGGATCCGGAAGGCACTACCCGAAAGGATGGAATGCCGCCGGGTCGCATGATGCGGTGCACGGGTCGGCGACGCGAGCTACCTCACCTGTCTGAACGTGGTTCGCACCTCGTCGACGAACACCGCGGGCTGTTCGAACGCGGCGAAGTGACCGCCCTTCGGCAGTACGTTGTGGTGCAGGAGTTGCGCGTAACGTTCCTCGCACCAGCGACGCGAGGCACGGAAGATTTCGCGCGGGAACACGCTGACACCGGCAGGCATCGTGATCTGCTGATGCTTCTCGAGCAGCACGCCGAAGCTTTCCCAGTACAGGCGTGCCGACGACGCGGCAGCGGCCGGCAGCCAGTACATCATCACGTTGTCGAGCAGTTCATCGCGCGTCAGGACGTTTTCGGGATGGCCGTCGCTGTCGGTCCACGCCCAGAATTTCTCGAGGATCCACGCGCACTGTCCAATCGGGGAATCGACGAGCGCATACCCGAGCGTCTGTGGTCGCGTGCTCTGCTGCTTCGAATACCCCGAGTCCCAGTCCTGGTAGTGCTTCCAGCTCGCGAGCGCGCCCTGTTCGAGTTCGTCGAGATCCTGCATCAACCCCGGGCTCGGGCTGACCAGCGGCATGTTGACGTGGATCGCCGCACAGTGCCCGGTCTCGCTGAGCGCGATGCAATGCGTGACCGCCGAACCCCAGTCTCCCCCCTGCGCGACCCAGCGCGCGTAGCCGAGACGCGCCATCAACTGCCCCCAGGCGCGCGCGATGCGCTGGATCTTCCAGCCCGGGGCCGCCGGCTTGCCGGAAAAGCCGAAGCCCGGCAGGCTCGGGCACACGACGTGAAACGCGTCGCGCGCATCCCCGCCGTGCGCGGGCGGATCGACCAGCGGATCGATGACTTTCAGGAATTCGATGATCGATCCCGGCCAGCCGTGCGTCATCACCAGTGGCAGCGCCTGTGGATGCGGCGAGCGGACGTGCATGAACTGGATGTCACAGCCGTCGATCGCGGTGACGAACTGAGGATACGCGTTCAGGCGCGCTTCGCAGCCTCGCCAGTCGTAGCGGGTCCGCCAGTAATCGGCGACGTCGCGCATGTAGGCGAGCGGGATGCCCTGGCTCCAGTCCGCGGGCGTCTCGCGCTCGGGCCAGCGCGTGGCATCGAGACGTCGCCGGAGATCGTCGAGCGCACTGTCGGGCACGTCGAATCGGAACGGACGAATCTCGCTCATCGATGCTCTCCTCGCTGATCGGGTCTCGCTGTTGTCGCGGCACATTCGGCGTGCCGCCGCTCGTCCGCGTCTCAGGCCGGTGCCAGCGCCTCCAGCGCCGCCCAGTCCGGCCCCGCCGAGCCATCGGGCTTGATCGGCTGGATCACGACTTGATCCGCGCCCTGGTCGAAATATGCCTGCAGG
>JADZCB010000343.1 GCA_020851775.1 Gammaproteobacteria bacterium | reverse complement strand
GCGTCGTGACTTCGCAGCAGCGCGACCAGACGAGACCTTCGACCAAGATGTCCATGGCAACCTCCCTGTCGTCCATCGAAGCCGACGTTCATCCTTGAACGACCGGCGGTCGACCGCCCGGCGCTTGCCGGGCAGTCGCAAGCGGATCAGCGCTTCGAGTACTGCGGGCGCTTGCGCGCCTTGTGCAGACCGACCTTCTTGCGTTCGACTTCGCGTGCGTCGCGCGTCACGAAACCAGCGACGCGCAGCGGCCGGCGCAGCGTTTCGTCGTAAGCCATCAGTGCGCGCGTGATGCCGAGGCGCAGCGCGCCGGCTTGGCCCGAAATACCACCGCCGATGACCGTCGCGTCGATGTCGAAGCTGTGTTCGAGCTGCGCCGTCACGAGGGGCTGCATCACGATCATCCGTGATGTCTCACGGCCGAAATAGGTATCGAGCGCGCGGCCGTTGATGCGGATGTTGCCCGAGCCACGCGTCATGAACACGCGAGCGGACGAGCTCTTGCGGCGGCCAGTGCTGTAGAAGGATTCGGTTGCCATTGATTTACAGTTCCAGAGGTTGCGGCTGTTGCGCCGCATGTTCGTGATGCGGACCAGCGTAGATCTTCAGTTTCTTGAACATTGCGCGCCCCAGCGGGCCCTTCGGCAGCATGCCCTTGACCGCGCGCTCCAGCGCGGACGCCGGCGACTTCTGCATCAGCTTCTCGAAGCTGATTTCCTTCATACCACCCGGATAGCCGGAATGGTTGTAATACTTCTTGTCCTGCGGCTTCGCACCGGTGACGCGGAGCTTCTCGACGTTCAGTACGATGATGTAATCGCCGGTGTCCATATGTGGGGTATAGATCGGCTTGTGCTTGCCGCGAAGTCGGCTGGCGAGATTGGCCGCGAGGCGGCCGAGCACTTTGTCGGTCGCATCGACGACGAACCAGTCGCGCGTGATCGTGGAGGGAGTGGCCGAGAACGTCTTCATGATTGCGCCTGCCGGAAAAGAGGCGCAATGTTACGGGTGGCCCCCGGGCTTGTCAACGAAAGCAGGGCCGCTATCCGCCTGTTTTGACACGCATTTATAGGTGAGCCCATGAAATCCCAGCCGGCTCCCGCTGCGCTGCGGGCGTATCGACTGTTCGATCGTCTGATCATGGCGGTGGATGGCCTGGCCCGCGGCCCGGACACGCATGCGCCAGGTGACGACTCCAATCCCGCCGCCGACCTGCCCGACACGCCGTTGTCGGATACCGAGCGGCGCCGGTCCGCGGCGTTGATGCGCGTGAACCATACCGGCGAAATATGCGCCCAGGCTCTGTATGCGGCCCAGTCGGCCTGGACCACCGATCCGGCGGCGTGTACGACGCTCCAGGCGGCCGGTCATGAAGAGCGCGCCCATCTCGACTGGTGCGCGACGCGCCTGCGTGAACTCGAGAGCCATCCGAGCCGGCTCGACGCCGGCTGGTTTGCCGGCGCCTATGCGATAGGCACCGCCTTCGCGGTCTGTGGCGACGCCTGGAGCATGGGCTTTCTGGACGAGACCGAACGACAGGTCGTCGCCCATCTCGACGATCATCTCGCGCGACTTCCCCGCGGCGACCGTCGCAGCGCCGCCATCCTGCGCCAGATGCAGCGCGACGAGGCGCGCCATGCCGCCAGCGCCATGCGGCACGGCGCACGTGCGCTGCCACTGCCTTTGCGCCTGATGATGAAGGGACAGGCGGCCTTGATGAAAGCGGTGGCCGCCCGCATCTGACACCGGGTTGCGCGCGGCGGGTCGGCGCGCTTGGTCGGATACCCACTTTTGATCGGAGAAATCATCGTGCGCAACGCGTCGCGTCTTTCGTCGTCCGCGTTTTTCATTCTGATGCTGAGCATGGCTCTCGTCGTGCCCGGCGCGCGGGCTGCCTTGCCCGGCAGCGTAGACGGCGCGCCGGTGCCGACACTGGCGCCGATGCTCGAGCGGGTGATGCCGGCAGTCGTCAACATCGCAACCGCCGGTCACGTCGAACTGAAGCAGCACCCGCTGTTCAGTGATCCGTTCTTCCGTCGCTTCTTCGATCTGCCGAACATGCCGCGCGAACGCAAGACGCAGAGCCTCGGGTCGGGTGTGATCGTCGATGCGAAGCGGGGGCTGGTGCTCACCAACAACCACGTCATTGCCAACGCCGATCAGATCAACGTGCGCCTGAACGACGGTCGCAGCTTCGAGGCGGAACTCGTCGGGACCGATCCGGAAACGGACGTCGCGGTGATCCGGATCGAGGCGAACAATCTCACGGCGCTGCCGGCAGCGGATTCGGACGTCGCCCGCGTCGGCGACTTCGTCGTCGCGATCGGCAACCCGTTCGGACTCGGCCAGACCGTGACGTCCGGCATCATCAGCGCGCTGGCACGCAGCGGGCTCGGCATCACCGGCTACGAGGATCTGATTCAGACCGACGCGTCGATCAATCCCGGCAATTCCGGCGGCGCGCTCGTGAATCTGCGTGGCGAACTGGTCGGCATCAACACCGCCATCTATTCGCAAAGCGGCGGCAATATCGGCATCGGCTTTGCGATCCCGGTCAACATGGCGCGCCAGATGATGGAACAGCTCGTGCGCTACGGGGAGGTCAATCGCGGTTATCTGGGGGCCGAGATGCAGAATCTCGATCCCGAGCTTGCGACGGCCTTCGGGCTCGACAGTGCGCAGGGGGCGGTGCTCGTCAAGATCGTGCCGGGTTCGCCGGCCGAGAAGGCAGGACTGCGTCCGGGCGATGTCGTCACCGGTGCGAACGACCGGCCAATCCGTGACGCCGCCGGTCTGCGCAACCAGGTCGGCCTGCTGCGGGTCGGCGAACGCATCGCGCTCGACGTCCTGCGTGACGGCAAGCGCCTGAAGATTGCGGCGAGCATCAGTGCGCGCACCGCCAGCGCCTCACCTGCCGGCATCAAGAACGAACGATTGGCCGGCGTCAGCCTCGGCGAAATCCCGCAGAATTCGGCCTATTACGGCCAGGTTGCCGGCGTGATGGTCTTCGAAGTGTCGACGGGTACCCCGGCGTGGGCGGCGGGCTTGCGGGAAGGTGACGTGATCACCTCCGTCAATCGCCAGTCCGTCGAGGATCTCCCGACTTTTCTCAGTTATGTCGGTCAGATCAAAGGCGCGTTGCTGCTGGGTGTCCTGCGTGGCAACCAGTCCGCCTATCTCGTGATTCGATGAGTGGATGTGTAGCGTCACCCAGCCCCGAGAGCTAAGACTGGAGCGGATTTGTGCTCAACACCTCATACGACGGCGCTGGACGTCAGCGCGACGCGCGGTCTGTCGCGGCCGGCGACTGTCAGCAACCGGCGTAACAGCGGTACCGTCACGCAAGGTTCGCCGCCGAGCAAACCGGCGCTCACGGTGCACGACGCGTCCGGCTCGCCCAGGCCATCGGTGACGAGTGCGGCGCCGGTGAAAGCATGCGCCTGGGTATAGCGGTGTGTCGTAATCACCGTCACGAGCTGTGCGGCGCGCGCCGCTTTCAATCCGTTCAGCGTGTCTTCGATCGCGATGCAGGCGCCGGGCGGCAGGTTGAGACCGTGCAGCGCGGCCAGATACACCGCCGGTGACGGCTTCTTCGCCGCCACCGTGTCGCACGATTCGATGGCGTCGAACCAGTCACGCCAGTCTGCGCGCAGGTTCATGTCGAGCAGCGCTTCGAGGTTGCTGCGTGCAGAACTGGTGGCGAGCGCGAGCCTGAGGCCTGCCGATCGCGCCTCGTGCAGCAGTCGCGCGACGCCTGGTCGCAGCCGCACCCGGCCCGCGCGCAGCATCTCGGCGTAGATCTCGGTCTTGCGTGCATGCAGTTCCCGGATCAGATCGGGCGTCAGGATCTCGCCCGGACCTAGTGCGAGCAGTTCGCGCATGTAGAAGTCGATGCGCTCGCGTCCACCCGACACGGCGAGCAGACGCTCGTACAGCGCCGGCGACCATTCCCACGGAATGGCGTACTCGGCGAAGGCACGATTGAAGGCCTGCCGATGCACTTCCTCGGTGTCGGCAAGCGTGCCGTCCACATCGAAAATCAGGGCTTGCAAGCGTTCCATGTCAGCGCTGTCGACCATGTCTCGCACCCGCTGTAGCGTCCAACTTCACTCTACGCGCGTTCACGACCGGAACTGTGCGCCGGCCCGCAAATCGGCCCGGGCGGCGTGTCGGTCATTCTCCCGCTTCGAGTCGGTTCTCGACGTGCGGTTCCGTCGTGGCGACGGCGTCGTTACCCAGATCCACCCGTTCGATGCGACCGAAGCGATCGGCAATCCGGCGTGCGGACACGTGTACTTTCTGTACGTCGTCATGCGCCTGGGCGATGTGGCGCGCGAGCGCGTCCATGCGTTCGCGGAAGCGCTCGAAATCCTTGCCGAGGTGGCCGAGGTGATGCCGGATGATGTCGACCTGCTCGCGTGTCGCCGCGTCCTTCAATACGGCGCAGGCCGTCGTCAGCACTGCCCATAACGTCGTCGGCGACACGAGCCAGACCCGGGCCGCATGTGCTTCGTCGACGAGATCGGGATGCTGGCCCTGGATCTCGGCGAACACCGCCTCGGCTGGGATGAACATGATGGCGCCGTCGGCCGTCACGTTCGGTACGATGTATTTCGTCGCGATATCCCGGATGTGCTTGCGGATGTCGAGCTTGAACTGGCGTTCGGCCTGACGTCGTTCGAGGTCGGCGACCGACGGATCGCTGAGACGCCGCCAAGCCTCGAGCGGGAACTTGGCGTCTATCGCGAGCATGCCCGTCGGCGGTGGCAGGAACAGGGCGCAATCCGCAATACGGCCGTTCGGGAGTGAGTACTGCAGCGTGAAGGCGGCCTCGGGCAGCACGTTGCGCACCAGCGCGGCGAGTTGAATCTCACCGAAAGCGCCGCGGGAGCGCTTGTCGGCGAGCACCTGCTGCAGACTCACGACCTCACCGGACAGGGCCGTGATCCGCTTCTGGGCCTCATCAATGAGCGCGAGACGCTTGAGAACGTCGGCGAAGGTCGCCGTGGTCTTCTCGAATCCGTCGGCGAGGCGGCGATCGACCTGACCGGCGATGTCCTTCAAGCGCGCGTCAGTAGCATGTGTCAGGACGTCCACGCGCTGGCCGAGTTCGGCGGCACTGCGCGCGAGCGCGTCCGCGACCTGCTGCTGGACGCCGAGGAAGCCGTGCTGCAGCAGTTCGCCGACGCGGGTCGCGGTCTCGGCCTGGCGACGCTCGAATGCCGCGCGGTGTTCGGCCAGGGTCGCGCCGACCTGTTCGCGCAGCCCGCCGAACGCATCCGTCAGCGCCGCGCGCTGTTCGGCGATTCCGGCGGTCACGGCACCCTGGGTGGCGGCGGCACGGGCGCCGAGCTGTTCACGCAGGTGGCTCGCATCGACGAGAGTCTGGTGTTGATGGGTCGCGATGACATCGAGCCGCGAACGCAGCTCGACCAGCAGTGTCTGCTGATCACCGAGCACGCGGTCCAGCCTGGCCTGCCGCCGCAACGACCATAGGACGAGCAGCAGCACGAGTCCCGCGACCAGCACCGTGATCGCAACCGTCGACGACACGGCGGCGAGCAGGGGTGTCAGCGCGGTCGGCATGCGACCTGTTTGCGCGATGCGTGTGTCGCATCGCGTGGCGTGGCGCTGGCAGGGGAAAGCATGCGCGAATGATACGCTGTCGCCAGTCGACTGAGCGAAGGCAGGACGATGACATGGATTAGCGACGATCACGGGCCGCAGATGTTCGTCAGAGGACGCGGCAGCGCGTCGCGCCCGGATCCCCGCTATCTCGACGTGCAGCGCGCGACGGTCGATGACGGCTGGTCCGGAGCGGACGAGTCCCTGGCGCCGCTGCGCACGACCGTCGCGTGGGAGACGCCGCGCACGATCATCAGCCGCAACCGCTCGCCTGATTTGCCGTTCGAGCAGACGTTGAATCCTTACCGCGGCTGCGAGCACGGCTGCAGCTACTGTTACGCGCGGCCGACGCATGCCTATCTGGACCTGTCACCGGGGCTCGATTTCGAGACGCGTCTGGTTGCAAAAGCCGACGCGGCCGCGGTCCTCACGCGCGAACTCGCGGCCCCGGGTTATCGCTGCACGCCGTTGATGCTCGGGGCGAATACCGACGCGTATCAGCCGGTCGAGCGCGAGCTCGGTGTCACGCGTGACGTGCTGGAGGTGCTCGCCGCAACGTGCCATCCGGTCAGCATCGTTACCAAGTCCGCGCTCGTCGAGCGCGACATCGATCTGCTGCAACGGCTGGCAGCCGCAGAGGCCGTGCAAGTCTTCTTGTCGATCACGACGCTCGACGTTGCGCTCGCACGCCGGCTCGAGCCACGCGCGCCTGCGCCGCAACGTCGTCTCGCCACGCTGCGCGCCCTCGCGGATGCCGGCATTCGCTGTGGTGTCATGGTCGCGCCGGTCATTCCCGGGCTGAACGACGCCGAACTCGAGTCGATACTCGAAGCCGTCGCCGGGACCGGAGCCCGCCACGCGGGATACGTCATGCTCCGGCTGCCGCGCGAGGTGTCCCCGCTGTTCCAGGCATGGCTGACGTCGCATTACCCGCTGACGGCCGGTCGCGTGTTGTCGCTGCTGCGCGACGTGCGCGGTGGTGCATTGTCCGACGCGCAGTTCGGTACGCGGATGTCCGGAACCGGAGTCTTCGCCAAACTGATTCGGGACCGTTTCCGCCGTACCTGCGAGCGCTTCGGACTCGAGCGCAGCGATCACACGCTGTCGTGCGCCCGCTTCGTGCCACCGACGCTACCGGGCGGGCAACTCACGCTGTGGTAACCGGGTATCGCGAGCGTTCGGTGTCGTTGGACGTCGCCGGCGGACGTCATCCTGGCGGGAGTGCCACAAGCGGCTCGACGCGGACGATCACGACCGTCATGTCGTCGTGCTGGGGCGCGCTGCCGCGGAAGCGGGCGACGGCACGCAGGACGAGACGCGCGAGTTCGGCAGCCGGGACATCGTGGTGTTCGCGCAGGAGTTCGTGCAGTCGCGCTCTGCCGTAGTGTTCGCCACTGGGCGCGCGCGTTTCCCACAGTCCATCGGTCGTCAGCATCACGACGTCACCCGGTTCGAAGGACGCGCTGCGCGAAGGATGAAACTGCCACGCGCGGTCGATGCCGAGCGGGATGTCGTCGCCGGCAAGTTCGATGACGCCGCCGTTCTCGGCCCGCCACCACAACGCGGCACCATGCCCGGCGCTTGACCAGCAGAAGGTGCGCGCGTCGAGATCGACGAAGAGCGCGAACAGCGTCAGGAAATGGCCGGGACGCACGTCCGCCGCGAGCAGCCGGTTCAGATCGGCAATCATCGCGGCCGGCGTCACGGCAGCGCTGCCGGCCGCACCGTGCACGAGGGCCCGGGCCGTTGCCATCAGCAGCGCCGCGGCGAGACCATGGCCGGACACGTCGCCGATCACGGCGCCGAGCGTGTGGCGACCGGTCGCGCGAAGATCGAGAAAATCGTAGTAGTCGCCGCCGGTTTCGTCGCAGTAGAGAATCGAACCGGCGACGTCGAGCCCCGGGAACCGTGGCGAGGCGCCGGGCAGAAGCTGCTGTTGCACCTCGCGCGCGAGCGCCAGCGATTCCTGCACGCGCGTATGGGCTTCGAGGTGCGGGATCATCGCGTTGAAGGAATCGCCGAGGGCTTCGAGTTCATCCCCGGTCGTGATCGCGACGCGCGTCGTGAAGTCTCCTTCAGCCACCGCGCTGACCGCGCGCTCCAGCGCTTCCACCGGCCCGGTCACCGCGCGCGCCGCGGCGAACGACACCGCAGCGACGCCGACCGCGACGATGCACGTGATGAGCAGCAGCGCGTCCTGTTGGCGCCGCGTCGTCGTCAGCGCATAGTCGGCAGCGTCCTGAGCGGGGCGCGTCGCCGCCTGCGAGGCGACGAGGAACACGAGGTACAGTCCGTCGTCATCGAGCTTGCGAAAGACGCACAGGGTGCGCTCGCCGTCCGCAGCGAGCGTGCGCAAGCCGTTGGCGCCGGCCCGCATTTCGGCACGCAGCGCCGCGAGATCGCTCACGCGATCGAATTCGAGGCGCTCAGGCGTGCGTGTCTCCCGCCAGTCGCCGCCGGATTCATGGCGATCGTTGCGCGCGAGCACACGCACGTCATCGCCATCGAGCCGTGTCAGCAGCACACGGCTCGCGTCGGCGACGTGCCGCGGCATTTCCAGTGCGCGCAACAGGCTCGTCACGCGGATGTCGATGCCGGTCACGCCGATGAAATGGCCCTCGGCATTGCGCACGGGCATCGTCGCCGAGATCACGGACAGGCGCGTGCTGACGTCCGTGTGCGGAGGTGACCAGTCGAGGGCGGGTCGTGTCGCCTGTCGCTGGTACCAGTCGCGCAGACGGGGATCGTAGCCGGCAGGATAACCGCCGTGCGCGGGGAAACTCACCAGCATCCCGGACGCGAGTGCCGCATATTGCCAATGGATCAAATCCGGTGCTGTCGCGCGCAACTCGCGCAAGGGACGGGCAAGCGCAGCGAGGCGGCGGGCATCGCCGGCGACGTCATCCGCGAGCACGCCGGGTGCGAGGTGCAACGACAACGCGTCGAACGACAGTGCGAGCGCTTCGCGATGCCGCGCATCGATCTGGCGATAGTAGCCGGGTTCATCGCGGGTGGTGCCGGCAGGCAGCGTATCGCCGTCGAAGCGGCTCGCCCAGATTGGCGCGACCGACGGAACCCGCGGATCGTTCAGCGCCTGCTCGATGTCGCGGGCCTGGAAGCGCACCACCAGTTCGACGAGCTTGCGCTGCCGGGCGACAGCGGCCGCGTGACTGTCGGCGATCTGGCGCAGATTCGCCCGCAACTGGGCGCCGAGCGCTTCGGCGGACTGGCCGGCGAGGGTCGAACCCAGGCCGCTCAGCGTGTGCAAATCCGTCCAGGCGATGAAGTACAACGGCCCGAGCGCCAGCGCGGCGAGCAGGGCAAGCAGTTTCCAGCGCAGCGCGAGTCGTGGACCGGCCATCGCTCCAGCATGCCTGCCGATCAGGTGCGCTGAAAAGCGCGCGCCACGCGTTATCATGCGCGCGTCGTGAATCCTGATGTCCGCCAGCGCGTCGCCGTCGGCAACGCCCGCCCCGCATGACTCCCCTCGAACGCTACGAGCGCGCGCTGACGCGCCCGGGTTTTGAACGCGATCCCGCGCAGCAGGTGGCCGCGCAACTTCTCGATCGCCTCTACCATGCGGTGACGGCCGCGCCGCTGCGTCGCCGCTGGTGGTCGTTCGGCGCTGCACATGAGGCGGCACCGCCAAAGGGTCTTTATCTGTGGGGAACGGTCGGTCGCGGCAAGACGCTGCTCGTCGACCTTTTCTACGATTGCCTGCCACCCGTCATCCGGCGACGGCAGCATTTCCACAGTTTCATGCGCGACGTGCATGCCGAACTGAAGAAACTGAAACAGGTGCAGGATCCACTGCAGGTGATCGCGAAGCAGTGGGCAGGGCACGTGAAGGTGCTATGCCTCGACGAATTTCACGTCACCGACATCACCGATGCGATGCTGCTCGGCCGCCTGCTCGAGGCCTTGTTCGATCGCGGCACCGTGCTGGTGACGACTTCGAACGATGCACCGGACGAACTCTACCGCGGCGGCCTGCAGCGCGAGCGCTTTCTGCCGGCGATCGCGCTGCTGAAGGACCGGCTCACCGTGCTCGAACTCGTCGGCGCGACGGACTACCGTCTGCGCACGCTGGAGCAGGCCTCCGTGTATCACACGCCGGACGACGCACGAGCCCGGGCCACGCTGCGCGCGCAGTTCGAGGCCCTCACGCTGCAGGCGCCGGTGGTCGGCAGCACCCCCCTCGACGACCGGCCGCTGCAGGTGCTCGGGCATGCGGATGGTGTGATGTGGTGCGAATTCGACGCCCTGTGCGGCAGTCCGCGGGGCACGCTCGACTACATCGAACTGGGACGCTGTTTCCATACGCTGATGTTGAGCGGTGTACCGGTGATGAACGAGGACCAGAACGACGCTGCGCGGCGCTTCATCAACCTGCTGGACGCGTTGTACGACCGACATGTGAACCTGCTCGTCAGCGCGGCCTCGGATCCGGCCGGACTGTATACCGGGAGGCGGCTGGCGGCGGCCTTTCGCCGTACGGTCAGCCGCCTGATCGAGATGCAGTCCCACGACTATCTGGCCCGGCCGCATCAGCCTGATTGATGCCCGGAAATGTTCCCGATGCCCCCTGGGCGGGCAATCGATCCGAATCGTTTAAGAATTTCTAAGATAAAACATAAAGTTAAAATATTTACTTGACATTTTATTTAGCTTACCTAAGCTAACACCATAATCTTTCGGGCTAACCAAGCAAAAAGCTCGAAACGTTCTCAAGAATCAGAGGACCGGACTTGAACCAGTTTGAATCGGCGATCGCGAAGCTGCTCGACCATCGCTACGGCGACGGCATCGTGTATGAGCCGCGTCATCTGAGACGCGGTCTGCTGCAGGCCGCGATCGCCGGCGGATTCGTCAGTGAGGAGGGTTTCATGACCCGAAAGGGCCGGGCACTCCTCGCGCGGGCGAGTACCTTCAACGAACTCCGTGGGTGAGTAAGACAGGGCAACCTGTCACCAGCGTATTGGGGCTGCCTCCCGGCAGCCCTTCTTTTTTGTGCGCCCGGCGAAGGTTGCGACGTTGGTTGCCGTGAAAGAGGCTTGAACGCGGCACAGGCAAAGGCGCTGTGGACTTCATCGCATCAATCGTTTTCTTCTCCGTGCCCTCCGTGGCTGGATTCTTCACGGCACCGCCGACACAGGATGCCGTTTCTCCATCAGCCGCTGAATGCGGGTCGCGAGTGACTGGTGGTCCACTGCCGAATTCCGCCGCAGCACGTTCGACATCAGTGTCACCACGTAATGGATGCGCCGCGGGGTGGCCGGGTGCTCGACGATCGCGACCGAATTCATGAAATTGCGCACGTTGCCGGCGTAAGGTCGGCACACGAAGCCGGGCTCCGGCTTGCAGCCGAACCACGACCCGCTCTTGAAATAGACTGCGGAATTGAACAGGGCCGGCGACGACGCGTAACGAATGCGGCGCTCGGTGCTGTACATCAGCCGCTTGATTTCCCGGGACGAAAATGCGTCGACGAGTCGTCCCTGCTCGAGTTTGAACATGTAATTCATCAGTTCGCGCGTCGATGCGTGACTCGACGTGCCTTGCACCTTGCGCTTGCCCGTCGCGGTGAAGAACGAACCCTGGCGCAAGCGGGCGAGATCGAGGCCGTTGCGGGTGACCGGCGTTTCGATGAACTCGGCGAGCGCGCGCGTCAGCTCGGCACGCGGCGTGACCGTGAAGTAGCGTTTGCCCTCGTCGACCGGCACGGGATAGCGCGTGCCGAAATGCTTCAGCAGCATGCCTTCCTTCATCAGTGCCGCCGCCGCGGAATTCGAACTCGCCGAAATCATCCAGTCCAGGAATTCGAACAGGGTGCCGCGGTCACCAGGCGCGAGCGGCCGGCGGATCAGGCGTTCGTCTGCGCGGTCCCAGCGTCGCACGGTATGTGAATCGGTGAGTACGAACTCGTCGGCGGTGACGACGGTGTTTTTGAGCAGGTCAAAGCGCTTCGCCGTGTCGTTGGGGTAGAGATCGGCAAGCGCCTGGAAGAATGCGAGCGCGACCATCAACTTGCCGACGCTGCCGGGATTGCGCAGCACGTCGCCGTTGATTTCGGCATAGCGTGGTTGCGCCCGATCGCTCAGATCGAGTATCGACACCGCATAGGCGTCCACCTGGGCACCGAGCACATCGCGCACCTGCGCCGTGAACTCGGGATCAACGGTCGGCAGGCGCATTTCCGACGGCAGATCCTCGAGACGCAGATCGACTTCCTCGCGCGTCAGCAGGGCCCCACGCGGCTGTTTGACGCCCGGCATCGTGCCGGCCTGCACGCGACGGGCTTCTTCGAGACGGCCGATGCCGGTCGCCTCGAAGCTGTCGAGCGGGTAGGCGGCTGCGATGGCGGCCGCCGCAGACAGGCAGACGACCGTCATTGCGCGGACCATCGTCGAGACGTTCATGACGAGGGTGCTCCGGAAGAAGCGGCGGAGGCGTCGTTCGGGCCGGGTGCGGCATCGAGATCGATCTGGACCGCTGCGCCGTCGGTCGGTTTTGCGTCGAGCGATTGCAGATAGCCCAGGCCGCGCGTGCGCGCGTTGTCCAGGAACGGCCTGATCTGGAACAGATGCAGGCTGCCCTGCCGAAAGCCGAATTCGACGTCGGCCGGCGCGGCGTTGCCGGCCGCATCGACGATCGCGGGAAAACGTGTCGGCAACTCGCGTGCGAACGTCACGAGCTGCTCGATTTCGGTGGGCTTCAGCACGCTGTCGCTGCCAGTGACGGGCAGTTCGCGGATCCCGCCCGCGGCGGCGATTTGACGTCGCACGGGGGTCGTCGCCTGGGCGAGCAGGCGCACGCGGCCGCTCGGGACGTGAATGCGCAGCGATTCTGCGGACTGGCCGTCGACCGCACCGCCGACGCCTTCATTGACCGCGACCGATAGCCAGTCGAGGCTGCCGCTATCGATTTCACGCGTGACGAGCACGCCTGACTTGTCATTGTCGACGCTCTTCAGCAAGAGGACCGCGGGATATACGTGCTCCGGCGCGCTCATCAGCGCCTGGCGCCAGGCGAACGAACGCGCGCTGAAGGGCGATGCCCATACTTTGGAAATCGCCGCGAGAATCGCCGCTTCCCCGACGACGTTCGGCAATGTCAGGTTGAGGCCGGCGCCGGTGAAGCCCGGCAGATCCTCGACATTGGTATCACTGCGCACGAACACGCCATAGCTGCCGTCGGCACCGAAGGTATCGCGC
Organism: Gammaproteobacteria bacterium; assembly: GCA_020851775.1. Lineage (GTDB taxonomy): Bacteria > Pseudomonadota > Gammaproteobacteria. The sequence goes on along the minus strand of JADZCB010000343.1, from coordinate 22,793 downwards.
AGGTGTGCAGTCAGTTCGCGGCGAAACGCCTCGCCCGGATCGGCCGCGGCGACCCATTGTTCGAGACGCGCGCGGAAGTGCTCTGTCGCCTCGCGTCGTCCGGCGGCATCGGCCGGCAGCGCCGCGAGTTCGGCATAGCTGCGCTTCATCCATTCGAAGACACTGCCGGTGTCGCCGGCCAGCGGTTGCTCGAGCAGCGCACGGAAGCGCCCGAAGGGGATCGCGATGCCCTCGGCGACGGCGTCCGGATAATGCGCCTTCAATTCACCGAGCTTGGCGGCCTTCGGCCCGACCGTACGGCCGGAATCGCCCGCTCGCAGCGCCCGCAGATCGATGAAATCGCGCGTGTCGAGATCGAGCTTGTCGAGATCGACCGTGATCGCTGCGTTCGTCGGTGTGTTCGCGCCGCCCGCGAACAACGCTGCGGTGTCGGGACCGGCGGCGGTGACGTGCACGGCGCCACCCGGGCTCACGGCGAGCACGATGCGCTCGCCTTCGTGGGCCCGAAGTTCGGCGAGCAGACGCTGATCGAGGGCGATGTTGGGAATGCCGAGATTGCGCGCGAGCAATTGCACGTGCGACAGCGGGTTGCCTTCGCCGGCGGTGAGGATGCCGGCGACCGGCGGCAGATCGGACACCGTCTCGGGCAGCACGTAGATGTGATCACGTTCGAGCTGCTCGACGTCGCCGTCGAGTGCAAACTGCAGGATCCCCTGCGCCAGCCCCGGGTTCAGCGCACGCAGCCCGCCCCCGACATCCGCATCGAACATCCGGTTCCGGATGCCGTTCAGCGCATTCGCGTCGCGCACCAGCGTGTCGACGGTCTCGGCGTGCGACAGCAACGCGCTGCCGCGCAACTGATCCTGGATGAACAGCGCGGCCTTCGGTTCGATCTCGGTGAGTTTATCCATCGCCGCACCGAAGTGCAGCCGGTAGTTCTGGCTCGCCCAGTGCGGCGCCAAGGCAAGATAGTCGAGCACCTGCTTGTACAGCGCTGGTGGCGGCGCGGTCGTGTCGAGTTGCGCGAGCTCGGCGCGCATCGCGTCGTACTGACGTCGCGACAGCAGTCCCGTGCCGTACAACGCGTCGAGGCCGGTGGCGACACGTTCCAGGCGGATACGGCGGCTGGCCGTCGCGTCGTCGCGCCGGCCGGCGGCGAGCGTGAAATACGTCGATTCGGCGAGCAGGCTCGTGTCGAGCAGGGCGAGCCTGAGTGTGGCGTCCGCCGGCCCCGCGATCAGATCCCGCAATGCCTGCAGCGTCCGTGCGGCGATTTCGATCCGGGCGTCGTCGTCGGCCGCCGCCTGCCAGGTCGCCGCGAGCGCGGCGAGCTCGGAAGCGGCAGCGGGCGATTTCGTGCTCTGCCGCCGCGCCGCTTCGAGACCTGTCCCGAGATCCTCGTCGAACAGGACGCGGATCTGCGTCGCGAGCCGCAGATAGTCCGCGCGCCGGGTGTCGGGCAGTGTCGCGGCATACGTTTCGACGGCCGCGGCATCGTGGCGCGCGAGGCGCCCATGGATCTTGTTGCGCAGCGGCTTGAACGCCGGGTCGCGATCCGACAGCGCCGCGGCGAGCTGGCGCGCTTCGCGGATCGATGCGGTTTCGGGCCCGTGCGGCACGAGCCCCGCCGTCGTGCGCAACAGCAGATAGCGGAAATCGACCCAGGCTGGCTCTGCGGCAAGGGTCAGCAGCAGTGTCCGCGCGCCGCGCCGTTCGTCTTCTTCCTGGAAGGCGCCCCGGTAATAGCGCGCCTGCCGCAGAATCCAGCCGTCGTCCGCTTCGACGAGAAAGCGCTCGACGAGCATCTGCGCGAACGGGGCGTACGTGCGATCGCTCGCGAGCAGCGCCTCGACGTCCAGATCCGCGAAGAAGTTCGCGATACGGTAACCGCCGGCGCGCAGTTGCCGGGTCCGTTCGGACCATTGCCCATGCTGGTGACCGCCACCATGCGGTTTGCACGCGCCGGGCGTCGGCAGCAGGACGGCGCCATCCTTGCAGAACCAGCGGATTTGATCGAAGGGGCCGCGCGAATCCACCTTCATCGCCTCGATTGCAGCGCGACCCGCGGGATTCGGCGCGATCGCCGCAGCGCAGGGTAGAGTGCCGCCGCCGATGAACAGGAGGCCGAGCGCGAGCCGGCGCAGGTGTGTGGTCCGTCGCAAAACGTCGATCCTCGGGGTCGGGTTCAGCAGTTTATGCCATGTTTTTCACGTAGCGGCCGACATAGCGAACGTTGGACCCCGGCTATGCGCGCCGACGGACCGTTTTTACCGATTACGTACCGATTATCGAATGATGGAAGAATCGATCATCTCGACACCCGTGCCTGAGGCCGCGTCGGCCACGGGCGATCAAGCGCATTCGATCACGGCGACTATCCTGCCCGGGGTGGCCGCGTCCACGGGCATGAAGGTCATCATCGTCGACGACTCGCGCGAATACATGGCGCTGGTGCGGCGCCTGCTCGCCCGCGAATGGCCCGACATCGAAGTGACCGAATACGACCCGGAACAGCAGGGCGACCCGACGCCGGCTTTCGACTGGTCGATCTACGACGTGATGCTGCTCGACTACCAGCTCGGCGGCGTCACCACGGGTCTCGACTGGCTCACCCGCTACCGCCGCTGCAACGGCTTTCCACCGACCGTGCTGATGACGGCGAGCGGCGACGATTACATCGGGGTACGGGCGATCAAGGCTGGCGCCCATGATTTCATCAAAAAGATCGATATCGATCAGGCGCGGCTCGCCGCGCTGGTGCGCGATGCGTTACGCGAGCGCGATGCACGCCGCGCCGACGGCGAGGCGACGACGCCGAATCTGAAGCTGCAGAAGGATGCTTTCATCGTCCGCGAGATGCGCCTGCCGCAGGACGCGCGCACGCCGGACGGGCGTCGGATCGGCTATCGCTTCGTGCGGCTGATCGGCCAGGGTGCGACGTCGCGCGTGTATCTCGCCGAACGCGCGGGCGACCGCCAGACACTGGTGCTCAAGGTGATCGACGTCGCCTGCGTCAAGGAACCGCAGGTGCTGCAGCGATTCGTCCGCGAAGCCGAGCTGGTGTCCGCCGTCGACAGTCCATACGTCGTGAAATTCCTCGAACACGGCTTCACGGAGCATTACGGCTTCATCGCGATGGAGTTTTTCACCCGCGGCGACCTGAAGCAACGCATCGAGCACGATGTGTCGGTCGGCGACGCGGTGAACTATCTGCTGCACATCGCCTACGGGCTGCGGGCGATCCATGCCCTCGGCATCGTTCACCGCGATCTGAAGCCAGGCAACATCATGTTCCGCTCGGACGACAGCCTCGCGCTCGCCGACTTCGGCATTTCCCGGCGTCTCGACGAAACGAGCGAGCTGACGCGCGCGGGCAGTGTGCTCGGCACCCCGAACTACATCAGCCCCGAGCAGGCGCTCGGCCACAAGGTCGATCAGCGGTCCGATCTTTACAGTGCTGGTGTGATCTTCTTCGAAATGCTGACCGGCCGTAAGCCGTATCGTGCCGAAAGCGCCGCGGCGCTCGTCTACCAGCACGTCCACGCGGACATTCCGCAACTGCCGGCGCCGGTCCACCATTTCCAGCCGGTGATCGACATTCTGCTCGCCAAGGAGCCGGCCCAGCGCTTCGCGTCCGCCGACGATCTGATCGACGCGCTGCGCAGCCTCGTGCGCATCCAGCCACCCGCGCGCTGAACTGCCCGCCGCCGGCAGGAATGGCGCCTGCTTGAATTCGGCCGGCGCGAACCGCATCTCTCGTGGCACGCGCGCCTCGCGCGCAGAATTCACGGGGAACCATGAACAGCAAGCGCGATTCCGCCGCCACCGGTGCCGACGCCGCGGCGAGTGTCCCGGCACTCCTGAAGGACAGCCTGCCCGGCAAAGTGTTGCTGCTGCCGCTGCCGGCGCGGCCGTTCTTTCCCGCCCAGACCATGCCGCTGGTGCTGCCGGAAAATCTCTGGCTCGAAACCGTCGAGCGTATCGGCAAGACGCCGCATCAGATGGTCGGTCTCGTCTACGCACCGAGCGGTGGCAAGGAGATGCCGGACGCCGAGCAGTTTGCGGCAGTCGGCACCATCGTGCGCATGCACAATCCGGTGCGCGGTGAAGGGCGCATCCAGTTCATTGCCGAGGGACTGCAGCGCTTCCGGATCTTGAACTGGCTGTCGCTCCGGGCGCCGTATGTCGCGCAGGTCGAATACCCGGTGATCGCCGAGGAGAACCCAAAGGAGATCCGGGCCTACGCGCTCGCGATCATCGGCAAGATCAAGGAGCTGTTGCCACACAACCCGCTCTACAAGGAAAACGTCCGCGCCTATCTCGATCGCTTCAGTCCCGACGATGCAGCGCCGCTCGGCGATTTTGCGGCGGCGCTGACCAGCGCGAGCGGTGCCGAACTGCAGGAAGTGCTCGAGACGGCTTCGCTTCTGCACCGGCTCGAAAAAGTGATGTTCTTGATCAAGCGCGAAGTCGAAGTCGCCGGACTGCAGAGCGAGATCCGGCAGAAGGTCGAGGAGCGTGTCAGCGAACGCCAGCGCGAGTTCTTCCTGCGCGAGCAGCTGAAGGAAATCCAGAAGGAACTCGGTATCCAGAAGGATGACAAGACCGTCGAAAGCGAACGCTTCCGCGCGCGGCTCGAGGGGGCGGTGGTCCCCGCCGACGTGCAGGCGCGGATCGACGAGGAGTTCCAGAAGTTCTCGATGCTCGAGACCGGCTCGCCGGAGTACGCCGGCACCCGCAACTATCTCGACACGCTGACATCGCTGCCGTGGGGCCGGTATACGACCGACGATCTCGACATCGACGCCGCACGCCGCCAGCTCGATCGCGATCACGAAGGCCTCGCTGACGTGAAGGATCGCATCATCGAATTCCTCGGCGTCGGCGCGTTGACCGGTGAGATCTCGGGCTCGATCATGCTGCTGGTCGGACCGCCGGGTGTCGGCAAGACGTCGATCGGGCGTTCGATCGCGGATGCCCTCGGGCGCAAGTTCTATCGCTTCAGCGTCGGCGGCATGCGGGACGAAGCGGAGATCAAAGGCCATCGACGCACCTACATCGGTGCGATGCCCGGCAAGTTCGTCCAGGCGCTCCGCGAGGCGCAAAGCGCGAACCCCGTGATTCTCCTCGATGAGATCGACAAGATCGGATCGTCCTACCAGGGTGATCCGGCCTCGGCACTGCTCGAAGTGCTCGATCCCGAGCAGAACGTCGGCTTTCTCGATCATTATCTCGACGTGCGTTTCGACCTGTCGCGCGTGCTGTTCGTATGCACGGCCAACCAGCTCGACACGATCCCGCGGCCGTTGCTCGATCGCATGGAAGTGATCCGGCTCGCAGGCTACGTGGCCGAGGAGAAGCTCGCGATCGCGAAGCGCCATCTGCTGCCGAAGCAGCGCCGGAAAGCCGGCTTGTCATCGGCGCAACTCGTCGTCGCCGACGCTGCGCTGCGCGTGGTCATCGAGGGCTATGCGCGGGAAGCCGGCGTGCGCAACCTGGAGAAGCAGTTGAACCGCATCGCGCGCAAGGCGGCATTGAAGGTGCTGCGTGATCGCGCGTCGATCGTGAAAATCGAGCCGTCGAATCTGCATGAATTTCTCGGCAAGCCGGTCTTCCGGCCCGAGCAGATGCAGCGCGGGGTCGGCGTCGTCAGTGGGCTCGCATGGACCGCGATGGGTGGCGCGACCCTCGATATCGAAGCGACGCGGGTGCATACGAAGAACCGCGGGTTCAAGCTGACCGGTCAGCTCGGCGAAGTCATGCGGGAATCGGCGGAGATCGCCTACAGCTACGTGTCCTCGCACCTCGCCGATTATGACGGCGATCCGGCCTTTTTCGACGAAGCGTTCGTGCACCTGCACGTGCCCGAAGGCGCGACGCCGAAGGACGGGCCCAGCGCCGGGATCACGATGGCGACGGCCCTCCTGTCACTCGCCCGTAACGAGGAGCTCGCGCACCCGCTCGCGATGACCGGCGAGTTGACGCTGACCGGTCGGGTGCTGCCGATCGGCGGCGTGCGCGAAAAGCTGATTGCCGCGAAGCGTGTGGGTATCAGGGAAGTCCTGCTGCCGGAAGCCAACCGCGGCGATTACGAGGAACTGCCCGCGTACATCCGGAAAGGCATCAAGGTCCACTTCGTCGCGCATTTCCGCGACGTCGTCGCATTGGCGTTCAAGCGGCCACGGCGCAAGCGCAAGCCTCGGGGGCCGGGGCGCGCAACTTCGTAACCCGGGATCTTCGTCAAGCTGACGACACGCCGAGCCCGGGCTACGCGGAAGGCGCACGCCTCCACACGGCGACTGCGCGTCCGCGCAGCGCCGGCAAGGCACTGAGCGCACCGACGACGGCGACCACGTTCAGCGCGGCGACCAGCGCGAATACCTGCGGAATCGTGAGTCCGAGCGCGAACAGCGCCAGGGTGAAGAGCGCCGAGCCGACCATGAACAGCGCATTCATCACGTTCAGCGCCGCAATCACGCGCGAGCGCCGCTCGACGGCGGCGCCGGCCTGCAGTGCCGCGTTCAACGGCACGATATAAAGTGCGCCGCAGGCACCGATACCGACGAGGTCGACGAACACGCGCACCGCGGCCGGTGTCGCGAAGAAGTTCGCGAGCGTGAGTCCACCGGGAACCGCGGCGACAGTCGGCTGCAGATAGAGATCGAGCGCGAACACCGACAGCCCGAGTGCGGCCCACGGCGACAATCCGATTTCGATCCGTCGTCGCGACAGCGACTCGCAGGCGAGTGAGCCGAGCCCGATCCCGACCGTGAATGCGGCATTGAGCAGGGTCACCGCCTGTTCGTTGCCGCCGAGCGTTTCCTTGCCGAACGTGGGCACCATGCTCAGAAAGGTCGCGCCCTCGAACCAGAACCAGGAAATCAGCAGCGTCAGCACCAGCGTCGCGCGATCCGCAGCGGCGCGCAGCAGGCGCCACGTCGCATGACCGAGCCGCCAGTCGATCGCGAGATCGGGTACCGGTGATGGCGCGTCGGGGATGCGGAGTGCCGCCAGCCAGCCGACGCTGGCGACGGCGGTGACACACACGACGATCGGCAGCGCGCCGTGTCCATGCAGGCTGGCGACGAAGCCGCCGATCATCGCGCCGAGCAGGATGGCGATGTAGGTCGCCATCTGGATCAGCGCATTGCCGCCGGTCAGTTCGTCCTCCAGCAAATGTTGCGGCAGGATGCCGTACTTCAGCGGTCCGAAGAACGCCGAATGCGTGCCCATCAGGAACAGCACGCCGAGCAGGAAGCCCGCATGCTGGAGCCAGAACCCGATCGCACCGAGTGCCATGATTGCAATTTCGGCGAACTTGATGAGACGGATCAGCCGGGCTTTTTCGAACTTGTCCGCGAGTTGGCCGGCGCACGCCGAGAACAGGAAGAACGGGAGAATGAAAATCCCGCCGCTCGCGACGACGAGCATGCCGGCCGGCAGCGGCGAACGCTCCGCGAGCGTGAACGTGATGAAGATGACGAGCGCGAACCGGAAGATGTTGTCGTTCAGCGCACCGAGGAACTGCGCGATGAACAGCGGCAGGAAGCGCCGGGTGGCGAGGAGGTCGAACTGGCTCATACTGCTCCGCGACGGCTGGCGTCTCAAGGTTTCCGGACGGACGCCGCTGTCGAAGCCATCCGCTGGCGTGAACCCGCCCGACGACAGGAGTCGCGATGTCGATTGTAACGAGCTTCGATCTCCTGAAACATCGACGCAGCAAGATCGTCGCGACCATCGGGCCGCGCACGCGCGACGCCGACAGCATCCGCGCGCTGGTCACGGCGGGCGTCGACGTCTTCCGGCTCAACATGTCGCACGGCAATCACGCCGAACACGCGGCGGCGATCGCGCACATCCGTGGGCATGCGGCGGCGCTGGATCGTCACACCGCGATCCTCGCCGATCTCTGTGGCCCCAAGATCAGGACCGGACGCTTCGCACAGCACCCGGTGACGCTCAGCGCCGGACACGAGGTCGTCGTCACGATGCGGGACGTCATCGGCGATGCACGACTCATTCCATCGCAATACGAAGGCCTCGCCACCGATGTGGAGCCGGGCAGCCGGGTGCTGCTCAACGATGGCGCCGTGGAACTGCGTGTACTCCGCATCGACGGTACGGAGGTGCATTGCGTGGTCGTGCACGGTGGCACGCTCGGCGATCACAAGGGCATCAACCTGCCCGGCGTGGAGGTGTCGGCGCCATCGCTGACGGACAAGGACATCGTCGATGCACATTTTGCGCTCGCCCAGGCGGTCGATTTCATTGCGCTGTCCTTCGTGCGCAGGGCCGACGATATCGCCCGGCTCCGCATGGTCATCGACGGGTGCAGCGCACGGCCCGCGATCGTCGCGAAGATCGAGAAGCCTGAGGCGCTCGACAACAGTCTCGCGATCCTCGAGGCCGCGGACGCGATCATGGTCGCGCGTGGTGACCTGGGCGTCGAACTCCAGCCGGAGCAGGTGCCGCTCGCCCAGCATCAGCTCATCCGTCTCGCACGGCGCAGCGATCGGCCCGTGATCGTCGCGACGCAGATGCTCGAATCGATGATCGCGAATGCGCGCCCGACACGCGCCGAGGTCACCGATGTGTCGAACGCCGTCGCGAGCGGCGCCGACGCGGTGATGCTGTCGGGCGAAACGGCAGTCGGCGAGTTTCCGATCGAGGCGGTCGCGATGATGAGCCGCATCGCGCGCCAGACCGAGTCCTACCAGTACCACATGCGTCCGGCCGGCGGACGTGCATATGCGACCGGCGATCCCGGTCACGTGTCCTTCGGCGATGCAATCGCGAATGCGGTGGCGCAACTCGTCGCCGACACCGGTGCGCGCGCGGTGGTCGTGCTGTCGATGCACGGCGTGACGGCCGCGACGATCAGCGCCGCGCGACCCGACGCACCGATTGTCGCCGTGTCGCGTGACGCGGCCGTATGCCGACGCATGAATCTGCTGTGGGGGACACTGCCCGTCGTCGACGCCGGCGCCGGCACCGACAATCCGAACGTGATCGCGCGTCGCGTGGTGCTGCGATTGGGGCTCGCGGTACCGGGTCAGTACATCGTTCTGGTCCGTGGCTTCCATGCCGAACCGGAGTTGAACACCCCGACCGTCACCCTGATGACGGTATGACGGAAACGGCGCAGAACGCTGCGCGCTCAGCGCGTGCGCGCAGCGGCGAGCCGGGTCGGATTGACGAGCTTGTGGACTTCAGGGGCGAGCGCGGCGAGCCACTCGCCGCCGCGGGCGTCGTCGGCGAGCCCGACCAGGATGTATTTGCGTCCTTGTCCCTCGACCAGCGCGCTGTCGGCGTGCCAGTGCTGCCAGGTGCCGGATTTGCGGTAGAGGTGCAGGCCCGGTATACCGGCGAGCCCCTTGACGAACTTGTGCCGGATGCCGGGATCGGCCAGCATCGATTTCATGATCCGGGTGAGTTTCGGATTCACGAGTTCCCCGGCTTCGAGCAGATAGTAGAAGCGGGCAGTCTGCATCGCCGTCGCGCCGTGCGAGAGATGATGCAGCGGGTCGCGCTCGAATGCGGCACCCTGCGCGTATTCCTTGCCGACCCACAGACCGCCATTGACGACCGGGTCGTAGAGCCGGTAACGCTCGGATTGCAGGATACGGTTCACGCGACGTTTGCCGACGAGATTCAGCATGCGCGTCGCGTCGGTGTTCGAGGACACGCGAATCATGCGCGTCATCGAATCGAGATTGTCCTGCGAGAGATTCAGCCGACCACGCTCGATTTCGACGAAGGCGCCGAGCAGGATGGCGATCTTCGGCAGGCTCGCCGCATACATCATGTGATCGCCGTTGACCTCGGCGACGCGCGGATGGCGGATGTCGGTGACGTCGATGAGCGCGATGCAGAGTTTCTCGCGCGCCGCGTCGTCATCGAGCGCGAGACGGTCCAGCGTGGCTTCGAGGCCGTATTGGAGATCGGGATCGTAGGCTTCACGCAACGGATCGCCGCCGGCGATGTCGCCATCGGCGAAAACCCCGGTGCAAACGCCGCACAGCAAGGCAGCCGCAAGCAGCTTGCGGGCGAGTCCGCGGCCAGATGTGTTACGGTAGCCCCCCATATCGGGCCGGACTCTACCATCGCGTCTCCGCGGCCCGCAACCCGTCAGGAACGCGCCCGGCCCCGCTAAGTCATGCACGCAGACACTGCACCGATCGGCGCCGTCCCCGGGCGCCCGCGGGCGCTGGGCCGCGCGCTCGCGCTGTTCGCGAACTTCTTCTTCATCATTCTCGCCTACTACCAGGTCAAGGCCGCGTCCCGCTCGCTGCTGATCGAATACGGTGGTGCCGAATCCCTGCCGTATGCGTGGGTCTATTCGGCACTGACGCTCATCGTCGTGATCGCGGGTTACCACGTGATCGTCGCGAAGTTCGAGCGCGTACGGGTCGTGCTCGGCTCGCTGCTGGTCTTCGCTGCGCTGCTCGTGTTGTTCCGTACGCTGTTCACGCCGCGCGATCTCCTCACCGCGACCGCCTTCTACGTGTTCGTCGACATCTTCAGCGTCGTGCTCGTCGAACAGTTCTGGAGCCTGACCGATTCGGTCAGCAGCGACGATGAGGGGCGCCGCAGCTTCTGGTTCGTCGGCACCGGCGGGCTCGTCGGCGGGGTACTCGGCGGGCTGCTCGCGAGCTGGCTCGTGAAGTACACGCCGCTGACGACGCCGGATCTGCTCTACGCCTGCGCGACGCTTCTGCTCGTCGTCTGGGTACTCAATTATGCGATGTTCCGCGCCGGTCTCTATGCCGAAGTGCACGAAGCGCCGCAGCGCGAGGCGGGTGACTGGCGTGTGATGTTTCGCAATCGTTATCTGGTGTTGATCGCACTGCTGTTGTGCTGTTCACAACTCGCACAGCCCGTCGTCGAATACCAGTTCCTTGACACGGCCGGGCGCGAGTACGTCGAACTCGATGCGCGCACGGCCTTCATCAGTGAGTTCTTCGCCCTGCTCGGTCTCGTGTCGATCGCGGTCAACGTCGCGATCACGCCGCTGATCCACCGCAGCTTCGGCGCCATTGGTGGTCTCCTGCTGCAGCCCCTGACGCTCACCGCCTGCAGTGCGGCGTTCTGGGTGTCGCCGTCGCTGTGGACGGCGGGGGCGATGAAGATCGGTGATCGCGGGCTGTCGTACTCCATCAACCGCGCCTCGAAGGAACTGCTCTACATCCCTGTCGATCCGGTACTGACCTACCAGGCGAAGGCCTGGATCGACATGGTCGGTTACCGTCTGTTCAAGGGCATCGGTTCCGGGCTCATTCTGCTCGCGCTGCAAGTGCTGCCGGCCGCTGAGGTCGCCGTCGATCTGTCCTGGCTCACGCTGGTCATCTGCGTGGTATGGACCGTGACGGTGACGCGGATCGCCGTCGCGTATCGCGCGGTGCTCACGAGCGCATGAGCCCGCATCGCATGCGACTGCCCGCCGCCTCCTGGGCGATCGGTGTGGCGACCTTGATGATTGCGCACCAGGTGGCCGGCAAGGCGACGCGTGACGCACTGTTCCTGTCGCAGTTCGCGGTTACCGCGTTGCCCAAGATGGTGATGGCTTCCGCCGTGCTGTCGATGCTCGCAGTCGTCGTCATCGCCCGTCTGCTCGCGCAGTTCGGGCCGCTGCGCGTGATGCCTGGCGCATTCGCGTTGTCGGCCCTGCTGTTCTTCGCGAGCTGGATTCTTTTTGCGGTGGCACCGGCGGCCATCTCAATCATGCTCTATCTGCAGATGGGCGTGTTCGGGGCCGTGCTGATCAGCGGTTTCTGGTCCGTCGTCAACGAACGCTTCGATCCCTATACCGCGAAACAGACGATCGCACGCATCGGGGCCGCGGCGACGCTCGGTGGTCTGCTCGGCGGTGTCCTCGCGGGCCGCGTCGCGGAGGCGATGGACGTGCGCGCGATGCTCCTCGTCCTCGGCCTGTTGCACGCACTGTGCGGCATCGGCGTGCGCGCGATCGGCGAAGGCCGTCGCACGGTCGGCGTCGCGACGGATCTGGGACTGCTGCCGGGTCTGCAATTGCTGCGTCAGCAACGCTACCTGCAGGGCATGGGCGCGCTGATGGTGCTGGTCGCCGTGCTCGCGGCGCTGCTCGATTATGCGATGAAGGCGCAGGCGAGCATGCGTTACGTGAAAAGCGAGGACCTCGTCGGCTTCTTCGGCCAGTTCTACGCGTTCGTCGGTCTCGCGACCTTCCTCGTGCAGTGGCTGCTCGGGCCGCGGCTGTTGAAACGTTTCGGTATCGGCCCGGTACTCGCGCTGATGCCCGTAGTGACGGTGTTCGCCGGGCTGCTCGGCGCCGGCGTCGGCCGGCTGTGGGCGACGACCGCGATCCGGGCGGCGCAGATGGTGACGGTCAATTCGCTGTTCCGATCGGCCTTCGAGCTGTTGTACACGCCGTTGCCGCCGCTGACCAAGCGACCGACCAAGGCGATCATCGACGTCGCATCCGATCGTCTCGGCGACGTCGTCGGCAGCGGCATTCTGCTCGCGCTGCTCGCGGTGGTGCCGGGCCTGAATTCGGCGGCAGTCGTGATCGTCGCGGTCGTCGTCGCGCTGCTCGCGCTCGCCGTGACGCTGCGCCTGCATCGTGGCTATGTCGAGCAGTTGGCAGCCAGCCTGCGCGACGGGGCGATTTCGCTGGCCGCGGATGAAGTCGTCGACGCGACGACGCGGCACACGCTCGCTGAACTGACGGCGGCGAGCGAACGCGAACTGCTCGCCGCGCGGATCCGGCAGATGAAGCAGCAGCGCAGCGCGGGTGACGCGCCGCCGCTCGCGGAGCACGGTGACGCTGCCGGTATCACGCCCGATCCCGCGGGAGTCCCGCTCGCCGCGGCGGTGACGGCGCTGACATCCGGCGACGAGAGAGCCATCCGCCGCTGTCTCACCGGCAGTTTCATGGATACGCGTCTCGCACCGTGTCTGCTGCCGCTGCTCGGACACGACGCCCTGGCCAGCGACGTGCGCATGGAACTGCGCTGGATGGTGCCGCGATTGATCGGTACGCTCGCCGACGCGTTGCTCGACCCCGATCTTCCGCTCGTCGCACGTCAGCGCATCCCGAGCGTGCTCGAAGTCACGCACAATCCGCGCGCTGTCGAGGCGCTGATGAGCGGGCTCGACGATGACGAGTTCAACGTCCGCTATAGCAGTGCCCGTGCGCTTGCCCGCATGCGGGCACGCGATGCGGACATCGATATCGACGGCGCGCGCGTGTTTGCCGTGATCGAACGTGAACTTGCTGTCGACGAGCGTGCCTGGTTGGCACGCGAGCTCGACTATGAGGTCGAACTGCGCGGCGATGCCGGTGATCTTGCCGACGTCGACAATCCGCGCATGAACATCAGCATGGAGCACGTCTTCACGCTGCTCGGTCTCGTTCTCGATCGTCAAGCGCTGCGGCTCGCGTTGCGCGCGGTCGCCAGCGACGATCGCACGCTGCGCGGCACGGCACTCGAATACCTGGAGAACGTGCTGCCGGATGAATTGCGGCGCGATCTGTGGCCGTGGCTCGGCGAGACCACCGAGGGTGCGACACGCAGCAACAGGCCGAGTACTGCACTCGTCGAGGATCTGCGCCGCGGCGTCGATGCCTGAGGAAACGCTGCACGTGCTCACTCAAGAAACGATGCAGACGGCCGATGTGAACGATAATCCCCGGTTCGCGTGAGGTTGTCGTGCTGTCGCTCATCCAGAATTCCTTGAGCCGCATCGGCTTCCGCGCCAAGTTCCTGCTGATGGGGGCGACGGCTGCAACGGCCCTGCTGCTGTTCGCGGGCATGACGACGCTCGATCTCCAGCGCGAAATCCGCACGGCCGCCGGCGAACGCAACGGGGTGCGCTATTTGCGCGAACTGCGCGGCCTGCTCGATCTCACACAACGGCACCGGGGCATGGTGAATGCGCTCCTCGGCGGCGATGAACACGCGAAGCCGCGGTTGGCGACGGTTCGGGCGGACTTGCAGCGGATGCTGGTGACGGTCGATGCACTCGACATCACCTATGGTGCGATCTTCGGCACCACGCCGCGCTGGGCCGGCATCGAGGCGGATCTGACGGCACTGACGGCCGACGCGGCCGATCTCGAACGTGCGCAGAGCTTTGCCCGACACACCACGCTGATCGAGGAACTCGTCGCGCTGATCGTCGAAGTGGCGGACGGGTCGGCGCTCGTGCTCGAACGCGAACTGCATCTGTACTATCTCGCCGACATTGCCGTGAGCCAGCTTCCCCAGGGCATCGAGAATCTCGCCGCGATGCGCGGTCGGGGCGCCGGCCTGCTCGGCGCGAAAGCCGCGAGCGACGATGATCGTCTGCGCATGGGATATCACGAACAGCAGGCGCGCTCGCTCGCGCGCACGCTGGCGCGCAACCTGAAGCAGATCGGGAAAGCGGATCCCGCCACGGCCGAGATGCTGACCGCCGGGACGAAAAAACTCGATGATGCGATTGCACGGACACGCGGACTCGTGCAACACGAGGTGCTGGAAAGCGCCTACTCGATGACTGGTGCCGATTTCTTCACCCGCGCCTCGGCACCGGTCGATGCGGGATACGCATTGTGGGAACAGGCCATCGAGCGGCTCGACGCCGCACTGGAAGCGCGTATCGCGCGCATGCAACGGCAACTCGGCGGGCTCGCTGCCGCCGTGGTGACGACGCTTCTCGCCATGGCATTCCTGTTCACGGCCATGTGCCGCTCGATTCGCGGCAGTGTGCAGGCGTTGAACGATGCGGCTGCGAAGGTGGCCGCCGGTGATCTTTCGGTCGAAGTACAGCCGGCCGGGCGCGACGAGTTCGCCCAGGTCGTCGACGTCTTCAACCGCATCACGCGCTCGTTCCGCGACGTGATCCGGGACGCCTCCGAGAATGGCCGGCGCATCGCCGATTCGGCGGCGACGCTGTCACACGCATCGAGCGCGCTGGTGACGGCCGCGAGCGAACAGAACGAGATCACGATTGCGACGTCGGCAGCGGTCGAGGAGATCGCGGTGAGTATCCGTCAGGTTGCGGACAACACGGCCGAGGCGGAAGCGAGTTCGGTCGCCGCGAGCGAGCTTTCGACGTGTGGCGAGGCGTCCGCACGGCAGACGTCGACCGAGATGGAACGGATTGCCGGTGCTCTGGATCAGGCCGCCGGCATGATTCACGGCCTCGCCCGGCGCTCGAACGAGATCGGTACCATCATCGGCGTGATCAAGGACATTGCCGAGCAGACGAACCTGCTGGCGCTCAATGCCGCGATCGAGGCAGCGCGTGCCGGCGAACAAGGCCGCGGCTTCGCAGTCGTCGCCGACGAAGTGCGCAAGCTGGCCGAACGCACGAGCACGGCAACGGGCGAAATCGCGGGCGTGATCACGAAGATCCAGGGCGACGTCGGCTCGGCCGTCGATGTACTGTCGCACAGTACCGCCCGGATGAACGACGGTGTGGAACTCGCGCAGGGCGTGACCGTGAATCTCGGCGCCATCACGGCGGGGGCGGGCATCACACGGGAGCGGATCGGGGAAATTTCGGCCGCCACCCGCGAGCAGGCAGTCGCCGCCGAGTCGATCGCGCAAGCGGTCGAGCGTATCGCGCTGATGGCCGAACAGAGTCGCGGGGCATCGTCGACCACTGCCCAGGCGGCGGCTGAACTGGCCGATCTCGCCGACAAGGTGCGCAACGAGCTGGCGCGTTATCGGGCCTGAGCGGCGGCATCACGATCGCCGCTGCGGCCGTTCTATGTTGGCTTCCGCGCTCCCACGTCGACTTCGAC
Organism: Gammaproteobacteria bacterium; assembly: GCA_020851775.1. Lineage (GTDB taxonomy): Bacteria > Pseudomonadota > Gammaproteobacteria. Next base: position 7,024 of record JADZCB010000343.1, on the reverse strand, counting down.
GCAGTCGGACGTGCAAGGGCCGGGCGCATCGGTCCGGCTGGGGCCCGGCCGATGCAGCACCGCGCGCGTCGGGGTGATGCGCAGCCCGTCGTCGCCGACGGAGGCGATGCCGTCGACGATCAACGAATACTCCGTTGCCGACCGTGGCGGCCAGACGAGGCCGACGGCCGGACGCTGCGACGCATGCTCCCGCGTGCGACGGCCTGTCCCGTGCACGACGAGTTCGCCTCCTTGCAGCACGGGTGACACCGTGACCGCGTGCGGGGCGCCTGCCGCGTTGGTCGTCATCAGGTACGCGAACCGATACTGCGCGATGGCGTCTGCGAGGCCGGACAGTTCGACTGGAATGCTCACGTCGGTCTCCTCGTGTCGCGGGGCGTGTCGCCATGTGCCGTCCGGCGCCGTCGCCCAGTCGCTTCAGCTTCCACTGGAGCGGAATTACGCTCGGTAGGCCCTAAAACGGGATGTCGTCGTCGAAATCATCCGGCGGCGGTGCCTGGTCACGCGCGCCACCCGGTCGGCCGCCACCGCTGCCACTGCCGCGCGGCCCGCCGCTGCGCGCGCCGCCGCTGCTGCCACCGCCGTCGAAGTCGGGCGCAGCGCCGCCACTGCCACCCCGCCCGCCGAGCATCTGCATTTCATTGGCAACGATTTCGGTCGTATAGCGTTCCTGGCCTTCCTTGTCCGTCCATTTGCGAGTGCGGATCGAACCTTCGACGTAGACCTGGCTGCCCTTCTTCAGATATTCGCCGGCGATTTCGGCGAGCCGGCCGAAGAACACCACGCGGTGCCACTCGGTACGCTCCTGTTGTTCACCGGACTCCTTGTCGCGCCAGGATTCGGCCGTCGCGAGCCGGATGTTGGTGACCGCGCTGTTGCCGGTGGTGTACCGGACTTCCGGGTCCGCGCCCAGATTGCCGATCAGCATGACCTTGTTCAGTCCGCGAGCCATGGGGAAATCTCCGTCAGTGAGCAGGGTGGTTCTGGAATGTCGCGATTCTAACGCGTCTCGTCCCGGGCGGCGTCGGGGCGAAGACGCGGCTCAAGCGGCGGCGGCGTCCGATCGGAGTGCCGTCTGGCGCAGGCTGAACGCGAGCCACGCGCCACAGACCAGCGCGGCGGCGGCAAAAACGCCACGCGTGCCGACGTACCCGGCCAACGCGCCACCGACGAGACCGCCGACGAAAGTGCCGAGAAACTGGCCTGTCGCATAGGCACCGAGCGCCGAGCCCTTCCGCGCGTTCGGTGCCGCGCGCGAGATCCAGCTCGGCAGCAGCGACTCGAGATAGTTGAAGCCGGTGAAGAATATCGTGAGCGCCACGGCCATCGGGTAAAGCCGTGCCGGCAGGGCCCACAGCAGCGCCTCGCCGAGACCGAGCAACGCGATCGCGAACGCGAAGAGGCGCCGATCCATGTGCTCGCGGCTCGAACGCAACAGCGGCCAGATGCACAACACCGAAATCAGCAGCACCGGCAGGTAGACCTGAAAATGTCTGTCCGACGGTAGCCCGAGATCGCGCGACAGCAGCACCGGAATCGACACGAAACTCGCCGCCAGCACCAGATGCAGAAAGAACACGCCGGTCTGCAAGTGGCGCAGTTCGCGCGTCGTGTCGCGACCGTCGGAGACGTGCACCTCCGTGGGCGCCGCGCTGCCGGTCGGCGTCGGGACGACCGTCCATAGCAGGACGAGCGCAGCGAGCCCGAGCACGGCGCCGCCGACGAACACGCCGCGCAGCCCGAACCAGGCGTCGATCAGCGGGCCGATCAGAAACGCGGTCGTGAAGGCCGCACCGATGCTGATCCCGATGATCGCCATCGTCTTCGTGCGCTGGGACGGGCGCGTCAGATCCGCGGCCAGCGCGAGCGTCGCACCGGACACCGCGCCGGCACCCTGCAGCGCGCGGCCGAGAATCACCGCATAGATATGGCTCGACGCGGCAGCGACGAGACCGCCGAGCGAAAAAACCACGAGGCCGACGGTGATGACCGGGCGTCGTCCTACACGATCGGACCATTTGCCGAACGGAATCTGCAGGCTCGCCTGGGTCAGGCCGTAGATACCGAGTGCGCAGCCGATCAACAGCGGCGTCGCCGCTTCGAGATGCTCGACATACAGCGCGAGCACCGGCAGCACCATGAACAGGCCCATCATGCGCATGAAGAAAACGGCGGACAGCGCGAGGGCGGTCCGCACCTCGTCGCGGGTCATGCGGTCGGGCGTGGGCACGGAGGAAACGGTTTTGTCGGGCGGATTGGAATGCCCGTATATTACCCGTTTGCCGCTCAGGCTAGCCAGCGAGACGAAGCCGCGTGCCGATGGACCACATCCACCTGCGGGGAGCGCGAACCCATAACCTGAAGAACATCGATCTCGATCTGCCACGCGACCGGCTGATCGTCATCACGGGTCTGTCGGGATCGGGCAAGTCCTCGCTCGCCTTCGACACGATCTATGCCGAAGGCCAGCGCCGTTACGTCGAATCCCTGTCGGCCTACGCGCGCCAGTTCCTGTCGATGATGGAAAAACCGGACATCGACCACATCGAAGGACTGTCGCCGGCGATCTCGATCGAGCAGAAATCGACCTCGCACAATCCGCGCTCGACCGTCGGCACGATCACCGAAATCTACGACTACCTGCGTCTGATGTATGCGCGCGTCGGCGAACCGCGGTGCCCGGATCACGACGAGCCGCTCGAAGCACAGACAATCTCGCAGATGGTCGACCAATTGCTCGAATTGCCGGACGGGACGCGGCTGATGATCGTCGCGCCCGTGATCAAGAGCCGCAAGGGCGAGCACCAGGGCGTATTCGAGCAGCTCGCACGCCAGGGCTATCTGCGCGCGGTCGTCGACGGCAACGTCGTCATGCTCGACGATCCGCCGAAGCTCGAACTCAACCGCAAGCACGACATCGACGTCGTCGTCGATCGCGTCAAGATCGGGGGCGATCTGAAGCTCAGGCTCGCCGAGTCCTTCGAGACGGCGCTGAAGCTCGGCGAAGGCGTCGCGAAGGCGCAGTTCATCGACGAGCCGACGCGCGCCGAATTGCTGTTCTCATCGCGTTTCGCCTGCCCGCGCTGCGGTTACAGCATCAACGAACTCGAACCGCGATTGTTCTCGTTCAACAATCCGAGCGGTGCGTGTGGCACGTGTGACGGCCTCGGCGTGATGCAGTTCTTCGATCCCGAGCGCGTGCTGACCCGCCCCTCGCTGTCCCTGCCGGCCGGCGCGATTCATGGCTGGGACCGTCGCAACGCCTATTATTTCGAGCTGATCAAGGCGCTCGCGAAGCATTACGGGTTCGCGGTCGACACGCCGTTCGACGCGCTGTCGCCCGCGATTCAGAAAGCCGTTCTGCATGGCAGCGGCAAAGAGGAGATCGCGTTCACGTATCTGACCTCGGGTGGCCGGAGTTACACCCGCCGGCACCCGTTCGAGGGTGTGTTGCCGAACATGGAGCGGCGTTACCGCGAGACCGAGTCACAGACGGTACGTGAGGAACTGGCGCGCTTTCTCGGCACCAGACCCTGTCCAGAGTGCAAAGGCATGCGGCTGAACCGGGCCGCGCGTCACGTCTTCATCGCCGACCGTGCGCTGCCCGAGATCACGCGTCTGCCGATCGGCGTCTGTCAGCGCTTTTTCGCCGAACTCGAACTGCCCGGTCAGCGCGGTGAGATCGCGGCGAAGATCGTCAAGGAAGTGCGCCTGCGACTGCAGTTTCTCGTCAATGTCGGACTTGACTACCTGACGCTCGATCGCAGCGCCGAGACGCTGTCCGGCGGCGAGGCGCAGCGCATTCGGCTCGCGAGTCAGATCGGTGCGGGTCTCGTCGGCGTCATGTACATCCTCGACGAACCGTCCATTGGTCTGCATCAGCGCGACAACGCACGGCTGCTCGAGACGCTGCAACATCTGCGGGATCTCGGCAACACCGTGATCGTCGTCGAACACGACGAAGACGCGATCCGGCTCGCCGATCACGTCGTCGACATGGGGCCGGGTGCGGGTGTGCACGGCGGCTGCGTCGTCGTGCAGGGCAGCCCGGACGACGTCGCGCGTTGCGCGGAATCGCTGACCGGCCAGTACCTGTCGCGCCGGCGCATGATCGAAGTGCCGGCGCGGCGCACACCTGTCGATCGCTCGAAGCTGCTCGGGATCTACGGTGCCTGCGGCAACAATCTGCACGGGATCGACGTCGAGATTCCGGTCGGCCTGATGGTCTGCGTGACGGGCGTGTCGGGCTCGGGCAAGTCGACGCTCGTCAACGACACGCTCTACCATCTCGCCGCGCGTGAATTGAACGGCGCGAGTCTCGAGCCTGCACCGTTCACGCGCGTCGCGGGTCTCGACTCATTCGACAAGGTCGTCGACATCGATCAGAGTCCGATCGGCCGCACGCCGCGCTCGAACCCGGCGACCTATACGCAGCTCTTCACGCCGATCCGCGATTTGTTCGCCGCAGTACCCGAGGCGCGCACGCGCGGCTACCAACCCGGCCGCTTCAGTTTCAACGTCAAGGGCGGTCGCTGCGAAGCCTGCGAAGGGGACGGTGTCATCAAGGTCGAGATGCACTTCCTGCCGGATGTCTACGTGACGTGCGACGTCTGCAAGGGCAAGCGCTACAACCGCGAGACGCTCGAAATCCGCTACAAGGGCAGGAGCATCAGCGAAGTGCTGGAGATGACCGTCGAGGAGGCACACGGCTTCTTCGCCGCCGTGCCGATGATCGCGCCGAAGTTGCAGACGCTGATGGATGTCGGGCTTTCCTATGTGCGACTCGGGCAGAATGCGACGACGCTGTCCGGCGGCGAAGCGCAGCGCGTGAAGCTCGCGCGCGAACTGTCGAAACGTGACACCGGCAAGACGCTCTACATCCTCGACGAGCCGACGACGGGCCTGCATTTCCACGACATTGAGCAATTGCTGAAGGTGCTGCACCGCCTGCGTGACCACGGCAACACGATCGTCGTCATCGAGCACAATCTCGACGTCATCAAGACCGCGGACTGGGTGATCGATCTCGGCCCCGAAGGGGGGGATGGCGGCGGCACGATCGTCGGCGTCGGTACGCCGGAGGACCTCGCCGCGAACCCGGCCTCCTATACCGGCCGCTTCCTCGCGCCGTTGCTCGCGCCGCCGGCGAAACCGAAGGTGCGGGCGAAGAATTCCAAGCGGTAGCCTCTCGCCCGTGCCCGTTCAAACGCACTGAATGCAGCCACCGAACACCGAGAACACCGGGGAATAGAGAGTAAGCCTTCGCTACACGGGCCTCGGCAACATGCTCGAGCGTGAAAAGCCCTATTCTTCTTCCCCTCTGTGTTCTCGGTGTTCTCTGTGGCTCCCCAGATTTCTTTGAGCGCGCAGGCTATTTAGGCCGAGGAAGAGAATCCAGATTCGGTCGTGATCAGGCACAAGACGATCCCGCAGCTCGGCGCGCCTCAAATCGCGATGCGCGCCGCGAGGCCGGTGCCGTAGATGAGGATCACGGGCAGTTGCGCGACCATCGTCATCATGTGCACGGCCAGCATGTCGTAACCGGCGCGGCCGGTCGCACGGTCGGCCGCGGTGCCGAGCAGATGCCCGAGGCGGTGCGCGAGCCAGTGCATCGTCCATGCGACAGCACATGCGAGCAGCATGACATCCAGGCCCGGCCACGGTGAGACCGAGCTCATGTGCAGCCATTCCGTCAGCCAGTCGAAGATCAGAGCCGTCGCGAGCATGCCCTGCAGCGGCAGCACCAGTTCGGGATGGCGGTACAGCACGGGCACGACGGGGGCGAGCAGGGCGACCAGAAAGGCGATGCCGAGCAGCGTGCTCATGGCGCCCGCATGCGCGCTGAGGAGTGTCGAGAGCGCAGGGGCGTCGCGCAGTCCGAACAGCGACGGATAGGCCAGACAGACGAAGATCACCACGCAGGCTGCGCGCAGCAGCGGGATGCCGAGATGTTCCAGCAGCCACAGCGCGGGCGGATTGTCATGACACACGCGTGTGATCAAGCGTTCGACAAACGGCTCGCTGCCGACGAGGACGGCGTACACGCCCATCGCCATCAGCACCCGGCCATCGAACATCGTCCACGGCAGTTTCACGCGGCGCATGGTGCCTGAACGCGTGCGCGCTTGACCAGCCGGGTACCCGCTGTGGCTGGCGTGGCGGGCGTGGCTGGGGCACCATGACCGCCTTCACAACTTCAGACGGAACATGACGCCATGGCGGCCCTGATCTGCGGCTCTTTCGCTTTCGACAACATCATGGTTTTCCAAGACCGGTTCAAGCATCACATCCTGCCGGACAAGATTCATATCCTGAACGTGTCCTTTCTCGTGCCGAAACTCCGTCGGGAGTTCGGTGGCTGTGCCGGTAATATCGCGTACAACCTGAAGCTGCTCGGCGGCCAGCCGCTGCCGATGGGCACGGTCGGCGGCGATTTCGCGCCGTACGCGGAATGGATGGATAGTCACCGCATCGAGCGCAGACATGTGAGGGTCGTCGACGACACGCTGACCGCGCAGGCGTTCATCACGACCGATCTCGACGACAACCAGATCACCGCCTTCCACCCCGGCGCGATGGAGCATTCCCACGTCAATGCGGTCGATGATGCCGACGGCGTCACCATCGGCATCGTTGCACCCGACGGCCGCGACGGCATGCTCGAGCACGCACGTCAGTTCCGGGCGGCCAATATCCCGTTCGTCTTCGATCCGGGGCAGGGCATGCCGATGTTCGACGGCGAAGAACTGAAGCATTTCATCATGGATGCCACGTGGGTCACGGTGAACGACTACGAGGCGCAGTTGATGCAGGAACGCACCGGCTGGACGCCGGCCGAAATCGCACAGCACGTCGACGCGCTGATCGTCACGCGCGGCGGTGAAGGGTCGATCATCCATCGCGCACATGGCGCGCTCGAAATTCCGGCCGCGAAGCCGAAGCGGATCGTCGATCCGACCGGATGCGGGGATGCCTATCGCGCCGGCCTGCTCTACGGGTTGATGCACAGGCTCGATTGGGCAGT
>JADZCB010000342.1 GCA_020851775.1 Gammaproteobacteria bacterium | reverse complement strand
GGCGAGCTCCCAGTCGAGGATCGCGACGAGCCCGTCGGCGTCGGCGAGATAGTTGCCGGTGCGGAAATCCCCGTGCACGAGCACGGTGTCATCGGGCGGCGGTTTGTGGCGTTCGAGCCAGCGCAGGCCCCATTCGATTGCCGGATGTGGCGCCGGCAGCGTATCGAGGTACGCGCGCGTCTGCGCGATCAGCGTCTGCGCGCGATCGGCCGTGGGCGGCGCGAGAAACGGCAGAACGCCACCGTCGGGTCGTATGCGTTGGAGCGCACCGAGCTCGGCGCCGAGACGTTCGGCGAGCCGCACGCCGATCCCGGCGTTCGCGACGCGCGGGATCACCTCCTCGGGTGCCGCCGCGCCGGACAGCCAGCGCATCACGAAGAACTCGCGCCCGAGCGGACCGTCGGCATCGGCGGCCCACAGCGGCTCCGGCACGCTGACCCCGACATCCCGCGCGGCCTTCATCACCAGGAACTCCTGGCGGCGGGACAGGCTGATTTCGAGGCTCACCGGCCGGTTGGTGCGCAGGACGAGTACCTGCCGACCCGGCATTGTGCCGCCGTCGAACTCGACGGTGAGCCGCCAGTTCTCGTGCAGCGTGCCGCCGGGCAACGCCACGGCGTCCGTGATCTCCGCATGCGCGGCCGTGACGGCCCCGGCCAGGAAGGCCGTGAGCGCCGGCCTGGCCTCGTCGATGCTCACGCCCATGACCAGAATGCCTGCCGTTCAGTGAGCAGACTGCGCGACAGCACCATCTTGTGAATCTCCGATGCACCGTCGCCGAGCCGCGCGAGGCGGGCATAGCGGTACATCCATTCGAGTGGCAGATCCTTCGAATAGCCTTTCGCGCCACACAATTGCAGCGCGGTGTCGACCGCCTTGTGCAGCGCCTCGGATACGGCGACTTTCGCCATCGAGACTTCCTTGCGTGCGATCTGTCCCTGGTCGAGCAGCCAGGCTGCACGCATCGTCAGCAGACGGCCGATGTCGACGTCCATCGCAGCGCCGCCGATCATCCATTGCACGCCTTCGTGGTCGGCGAGTTTCATGCCGAAACTTTCGCGTTCCGAAATGTAGTCCGCCGCGATTTCGAGCGCGCGTTTCGCCATGCCGGTCCAGCGCATGCAATGTGTCAGCCGCGCCGGTCCGAGCCGGATCTGCGTAAGCTTCAGGCCCGCGCCTTCGCCAATCAGTACGTTCTCTTCCGGGATTTCCAGACCGTCGTAGATGATTTCGCAGTGGCCGCCATGATCCTCCGGGCCCATGATCGGAATCTGTCGCGTGACGCGCCAGCCGGGCTGGTCCGCATGGTAGAGAAAGGCCGTCAAACCGTGGCGTCGATCGGCCGACGTGCGCGCGACGAGGATGAAGTGCCGTGCCGCCGCACCGCCGGTGGTGAACCATTTGCGTCCGTGCACGACCCATTTCCCGCCCCGTTTCTCCGCGGTCGTCTGGATCATCGACGGATCGGAACCCCCGCCGGGATGCGGCTCGGTCATCGCGAACGCGGACTGGCAGTGTCCGTCGACGATCGGTTGCAGCCAGACATCCTTCTGGCGCTCCGAGAGCACCTTGTCGAGCACCAGCATGTTGCCGTCGTCGGGCGCTGCGCTGTTGAAGCAGACCGGCCCAAAGATCGACCGGTTCATCTCCTCGTAGCATGGTGCGATCCCGCTCATCGACAGGCCCTGTCCGCCGCGTGCGACAGGCATCTGCAAGGCCCACAGCCCCGCGGCCTTCACCTTGGCGCGCACGGCTTCGAGTACCGGCAGCGCGATGTTCTCGCCGGCGTCGAAATTCGCCCGATCGTTTTCGAGCGGCAGGATGTGCTCGGCTACGAAATCACGTATCCGCAAGCGATAATCGTCGATCAGGGGATCGAGCTTGAAGTCCATGGTGATACTCCTGCGGCGGCTGTCAGTGGCCGGCACCGCCGTTAACATACATACCGTTCGGTTCAATTCACATTTAGATCAGTTCTAGATGGTGGCACCCCGCAGCAGTCGACGCGGGTGGCGGTGCCGCCAACAGGATGGGAGACCATCATGCATGAATCCAGGCGCGCTGCGCCGCTGACGAATTCATTCCGCCCGGCGGCCGCCGCGATCGCCGCGGTCTCGGAATTGAAACCGGGACGCTATCCGGACTGCGACGATCGCGAGCTCTATCACCAGGTGCTGCGCAAGTTCCTGAGCGAGTGGCCCGTGTCGCCGCGCGACATCGACGGCTTGCTCGCCAGCCCGTCGGGCATGGCCGCAGGCGTCTCGTCGAATATCTTCATTCACGAGCATCTCGGTGAGGATCTCGGGATCCGGCCCGTGTTCTCCGAAACGATCAATGCCGGTGGCGCGACCCATGGTCTGATGGTACAGCGCGCCGCGCTCGCCGTGGCCGCGGGACGCGCAGAGGGCGTGTTGTGCATCGCTGCCGGCAGTTTCCCGAAAGTGCGCGAAGGCGGTGCCGCGGCGAATGCCCGGATGGCCTGCCACCCGGACTTCGATTTCCTCTATGGACCATTCATCGTCCCGTTGTATGCGCAGGCCGCGACGCGCTACATGCACGAATCCGGCACGACGAAAGAACAGCTCGCGAAGGTTGCGGTCGCGACCCGCGCCTGGGCGCTCCAGAATCCGGACGCCCTGATGCGGGAACGCGGTCCGCTGACCGTGCGGGACGTGCTCGACTCGCGCCCGATCGCCTCGCCGTTCAATCTTCTCGATTGCTCGGTGCCCTGCGACGGCGGTGCCGCCGTGCTCGTCGCGAGTCCGGCGCTCGCGCGACGCCTCAATCCGCAGCCGGCCTTTGTGCTCGGGTGTGGCGAGGCGCATACCCACGCGAACATCAGCCAGGCGACGGATCTGATCCGCATGGGCGGTGCGATCGCCGCGGAACAGGCCTATCGCATGGCGGGCCTCACGCCCGCCGACATCAATCTCGCGGAGCTTTACGATTCGTTCAGCTTCAACCCGGTGCTCAACGTCGAGAACATGGGCTTCGTGCCGCGTGGTGAGGGCGGGCGGTTCTGGGACGCCGGTCGTGGCGCACCGGGGGGTGACCTGCCGATCAACACATACGGTGGCCTGCTGTCCTTCGGTCACACCGGCGATGCCTCGGGCATGTCGATGATCGTCGAAGGCGCGTTGCAGATCATGGGGCGGGCGGGCGGGCGACAGGTCGCGCCCGCGAAGGTCGCCCTCGTTCACAGTTACGGAAACATCATGAGCGAACATTCGGTACTGATTCTGGGCCGGCAATCATGAATGAGAAACCATTGCCGCGCGTGACGGCGCTCACGCGCCCGTTCTGGGATGCGATTCAACGCGAGGAACTGCACCTGCAGCGCTGCGACGAGTGCAGCGCCTGGGTGTACTACCCGAGTGCATGGTGCAGGGCGTGCTATTCGGCACGCCTGACCTGGACGCCGTGTGCCGGTACCGGCAGCGTCTACAGTTTCTCGATCGTGCACTATCCGCAGTCCGAGGCCTTCGCCGCCGACGTGCCATACGTGCTCGCGATCATCGAGCTCACGGAAGGTCCGCATCTGATGACGAACCTCGTCAACTGCGCGCTCGACGACGTGCGCATCGGTCTGCCGGTCCGGATGAGCGTCGAAGCGCGGGCGGGCGGGTTCAAGGTGCCGCAGTTCGAGCCGGCGCAGCGCAGCGGGCGGCAGGCGACACCGCTGTAGGGCGTCCCCGACCGCGAATCCACCCGTCCCCCGGCGGCGCGTGCAGATCGCTCGCGCCACAATCTTCCGTACGCCATGCGCAAGGATGAATTCCGGTGGCGAGGCCGCAAAGGACTTGCGGCCGCTCACTATTACTCCGCCGTACCCGTGCGTTCGCCTCGGGACGGAATCGTGCCGCAGAGCGGTGAGTCAGTGGACTTGTTGCCCGTCATGGACGCGGCGCCGGTGTCGTGCCGGCGCCGCGTGAAGAGCGTCGTTCAGGCCTCGCGATGATAGGCCTTCGAGGTCACGAGCCACTGACCGTCGATCTTGTGATAGGACAGGTAATCGACGAACACCATGTCGCCGATGCGGACGCGCACTTTCGCGAGTGCCTGCGTCGGTGACGAGAAGTCGAGCATCATCACCTGTGACTCGCGCGGCGCGCCGTGCGCCTTCGGCGACGTGCGGCCGGCCAGCACTTCCTTGTACTGCGCTGCCGGCCAGCAGTTCATCTGGCCGTCGCGAAAACCGTGCAACTGCGACGTCCTGGCGAACACCTGGTCGAAGTTCGCGACGTCGCAGTCGTACATCAGGTCGAAATACTTTTCGAGGGCACCGCTCATTTCCCGGATCAGCGTCGAATTCACGTGGGTCTCCCGCACAGTCGATGAAGGAATCAGACGCTACCGTCTGCGTCGCCGGGGCACAAGCAGGGCAGTCGGCGGCCAGCAGGGTCTCGTCTACGGTGCGGCGCCGGGCGCCTTCGTCAGCCTGCCGAAGCCGAGGCCGGCGACGAAACCGAGGCCGATCCAGGCGAGATCGCGTGCGCGGCGCACGACGGCGACGAGAAAGCCGAGCGGGGTACTGCCGGTGATGGTTGCCGTGACGAGCACGAAGCTGCCGTCGACGACGCCGAGGCCGGACGGCACGAAAAAGGCGGCCGCGCGCACGAGCTGCGCGGCAGCTTCAATCACCCACGCCTCCATGAAGCCGATCGGATGGCCGACGGCGGCCAGAATGATCAGGATTTCGAACACGCCCGCGATCCAGGTCAGAAACGCGAGTGCGACGATCGCGACGATCCGCCGCGGCGCCGCGCGATAACCCGCGACCAGCGCGGCATCGAAATCTTCGATGGCGTGCACGGCGCGTGCGAGTCGCGGTGAGCCCCTGAGCGAAGCCGGCGTCAGCGCGAGCATCAGGCGGGTGAGCCGGCCCTGCTGCGCGAGCCACACCAGCCAGGCGCCGAGCGCGAAGGCGGCGAGCCCGAGACCGGCCGTCCACTGCCAGGCGCGCGCAAAGCGCGTATCACCGAGCATCCACGCAAAGCCGATGGCGAGAAACGCGACGAGCGCGACGAGATTCGCAGTCTTCGCGATCAGGAAAGCTGCGCCGCTGGCGGTGTAGTCGAGCCCGAAGCGATTTTTCAGCAAGCGCGCCTTGAGGGGTTCGCCGCCGACCGAGGCGAGTGGCAGCGCATTGTTCCACGCTTCGCCGATCAGGCGTATGCGATACCACGTCCACCACTGGCGGCGCGTCGCGCGGGACGGCGGAAACGCGAGCTGCCACAGCAGTACGTCGCACAGGAACGACAGCGCATGAACGGCCAGCACGGCGGCGAAACCGGCAATCCCGACGGTCTGGATCTGGCGTGCGAGCTCATCGAGATCGACGTAACGGAGCAGGATCACGAACAGCGTGACGCCGCCGAGCGGCACGAGGATCCGGAACACGCTCATGCTTTCCTGCTGCAGCCGTTCGTGCCGTGGTCGATACAGCGCTTGAAGCCGATACGCGCGGTGTCTATCGTGGCCGCCGCCGGCCGGCGACGATTCTGGGATAGACCATGTCCAAATACGATCACCATCCCCTGCCCGCGCTGCTCGATCAGCGCCTTGCTCATCTGATGATGCGGCCCTTCGCCGCGTCGGCGCTGCACCCGAATCTGCTGACGACGCTGACGCTGGTGCTCGGCCTTCTCACGACGCTGAGTTTCCTGTACGGGGATCCCGTCCATGCCAACGTCGGCGCGCTGTGTTTCATGCTCGCGGTGTTCAGCGATCACCTCGACGGCGAACTCGCGCGTATGAGCCGCAAGACGAGCAAGTTCGGTCATCTCTACGATTTCGTCGTCGGTGGCCTGAACTACACGCTGCTGTTTTCGAGCATCGGGCTCGGGCTGCAGGCGAGCTGCGGTGTGTGGGCCCCGGTCCTCGGCGTCACCGCGGGCCTGTGCAATCCGGTCATCATGACCCTGCGCGTGCGCATGGACAACTCGTTCGGTCTCGCGGCGACGGAACACCCGTCGTTCGGGTGGTTCAATCTCGAAGACTTCATCTACGTGATCGGCCCGGTGACATGGCTGTTCGGCGTCGTGTATTTCTTCGTGCCTTTCGCCCTCGGAACCATCGCCTACCTGATCTGGACGGTCATCGAGTACCGCCGCTGGTTCGGCCGCGCCGGCTGACGGCCCGCAGATGCAGGCAGGCGCCGTCGTTCACACGCGGAACACGTAGTCCCTGCCCTC
>JADZCB010000341.1 GCA_020851775.1 Gammaproteobacteria bacterium | reverse complement strand
TTCGTCGGCCGCACCGTCCGTGGCCCGCTCACGCGCCGCGAGCAGCGCGCACAGCACGGCGCTCGAGGCCGAGTCCTGCAGCACGCCACCCCCGCTGCCGGACGAGCGAAACACCGCCGGCAGCGCACAGGCATCCACCAGCCAGTCGAGGACATGGGTTTCGAGTTCGGTGCACGCCGGGCTCGTCAGCCACAACATGCCCTGGACCCCGAGCGCGGCGGACAAGAGATCCGCGAGCATCGAAGGCGCCGACGCATTCGCCGGGAAATAGGCAAAAAAGTTCGGCGACTGCCAGTGCGTCAGCGCCGGCACAATCACGCGATCGAGATCCGCGAGCAACGCATCGAAGGCTTCGGGCTGTTCCGGCGCCGTCGGCGGCAACGCCGCGCGAACATCACCGGGCGCCGCGCGGGACAGCACCGGCAGATCGGGCAGGCGGGCATAGTACGTCGCGATCCAGGCGCCGAGCCGCGCGAGTTCGGACTGGAACCCGGCGGGCTCGAACGGGAGCGGCGGGGGCGTGCTCATCGCGTCCCGGTCCGGGCGCCGCGACGCCCGGACCAGGGTCGGCGCATCACAGATTCGCGAGTACGTTGTCTGCCGAACTGACCTTGAACTCCATCGGCGCCTCGATGAAGACGTTCTTCACGACGCCGTCGTCGACGACCAGCGCGAAGCGCTGCCCGCGCGTACCCATGCCGAAGCCGCTGGCGTCGAGTTCGAGGCCGAGCGCCCTGGTGTAGGTCGCATTGCCGTCGGCGAGCATCAGCACCTTGTCGCCGACCGCCGCGTGCTTGCCCCAGGCGCCCATCACGAAAGCGTCATTCACGGCGAGACAGGCGATGGTGTCGATGCCCTTCGCCTTGATGTCGCCCGCCTTGTCGACGAAGCCCGGCAGATGTTTCGCCGAGCACGTCGGCGTGAACGCCCCCGGCACAGAGAACAGCACGACTTTCTTGCCCTTGAAGAGTTCGTCGGTGGTGATCGAACCCGGGCCCTTGTCCGTCATCACGCCGAACGAGCCGCTGGGCATCTTGTCGCCAGCCTTGATGGTCATGGAGGCCTCCTACCGGTTGCATGGATTGGCAACGCATTCTGCCATCAGGCGCCCGGGCCGGTAAGCCAGCATCTGGAGATCCCGCCTGCGTCCTGCACAGCGTCGCCGGCGACGTGTCGCCGGGTCGGGCGTCGTCAGCGCCCGCGCGCCGCGATCGCGTCGGCCTGGCGCACGATGTTTTCCGCCATCCGCGCCGACGCCGCGTCGATCAGCCGCCCGTCCAACTGCGCCGCGCCCTTGCCTGCCTTCGCCGCTTCGTCGAGGGCGACGAGGATGCGTCGCGCGCGCTCGACTTCCTGTGCGGTCGGCGACATCTCGGCGTTCGCGAGCGGCACCTGGCTCGGATGGATCGCCCATTTGCCCTCGAAGCCCAGCACCGCGGCGCGCTTCGCGGCGGCGACGAAGCCGTCCGGATCGTTGAAGTCCCCGTACGGCCCGTCGATCGCGCGCAGGCCGTAGGCGCGGCATGCGACCAGCATGCGCTGCAGGCTCGCGTGCCACTGATCGCCGGGATAATCGGGATTGAGGCCGCCGATGCTGACGGTGCGCGCGCGACAACTCGCGGCGTAGTCGGCGACGCCGAAGTGCAGGGCTTCGAGCCGCGGACTCGCCTGCGCGATCGCCTCGACGTTCGCCATCCCGAGCGTCGTCTCGATCAGGCACTCGATGCCGATACGATGCGGGAGGCCGCAGGCGATCTCGATCTGGGTCAGCAGGCAGTCGACGACATAGACGTCCGACGGCACGCCGACTTTCGGGATCAGAATCGTGTCGAGGCGCGCGCCCGCCTGCTCGACGATGTCGACGACGTCGCGATACATGTAATGCGTATCGAGACCGTTGATGCGCACCGACAACGTCTTGCCGGCGCCGCGCCAGTCCAGATCGTGAATGGCCTGGACGATGTTGCGGCGGGCCTGCGCCTTGTCGTCCGGCGCGACCGCGTCCTCGCAATCGAGAAACACGTAATCCGCCGCCGACTTCAGCGCCTTTTCGAACATCCCCGGATTCGACCCGGGAACTGCCAGCTCGCTGCGCTGCAGCCGTGGCCTGGCGTGGGGAAACTGCGTAAAACTCATGCCGGCTCCCAATATCCCCGCCTGGGGACGTCGCTCGTGATTGAAAAACGAATGCCGGACGCCCGGGTATCGGCAGACGGCCCGTGCCTCACCCGCCGAGTGCGCGTGCGAGATCGGTCAGCAGGTCCTGCGTCTCCTCGAGCCCCACCGACAAGCGTATCAGTTCGTCGGTGATCCCCATTCCGGCGCGCTGCGCGGCGGACAGTCGCCCATGCGTCGTCGTCGCCGGATGCGTGACGATGCTGCGCGTATCCCCGAGATTCGCCGTGATCGAGAACAGCGTCAGTGCGTCGATGACGCGCCAGGCGGCCGCCTGCCCACCCTTCACTTCGAACGACACGATGCCGCCGAAAGCACGCTGCTGACGCGCGGCGAGCGCGTGCTGCGGATGATCCTCGAGCCCCGGATAGTACACGCGGCGCACGGACGGATGCGCGGCGAGCGCGCGCGCTATCGTCAGCGCGCTCGCGCTGTGCGCCTGCATGCGCAGCGGCAGTGTCTCGAGTCCCTTCAGGAAGACCCAGGCGTTGAATGGACTCATCGCCGGGCCGGCCGTGCGCAGGAACGGGAACAGATGCTGCTTCACGAGTTCGGCCGGTGCGACGATTGCGCCGCCGACACAGCGGCCCTGGCCGTCGAGAAACTTCGTCGCCGAGTGGATCACGATCTGCGCGCCGAGCTCGAGCGGCCGCTGCAGAACCGGCGTGCAGAAGCAGTTGTCGACGACGAACCACGCGCCGGCCTCGCGCGCGAGTGCGGAGAGCGCGGCGATGTCGGAAATCTCGGTCAGCGGGTTCGACGGCGTCTCCAGGAACAGCATCCGTGTGTTCGGCCGCAGTGCCGCCGCCCAGGCCTCGACGTCGACCGGATTGACGAAGGTCGTCTCGATCCCGAATTTCGCGAACAGCGTGAACAGGCTCACCGTCGTGCCGAACACGCTGCGCGAGCAGACGACGTGATCACCGCTCGCGAGAAGCCCGAGGACGGTGGTGAGAATCGCGCTCATGCCGGACGCCGTGCCGATGCACGCTTCACCGCCTTCCAGCGCCGCGAGCCGCTCTTCGAAGGCGCGCACGGTCGGGTTCGTGAAGCGCGAATAGACGTTGCCGGGTTCTTCTCCGGCGAAACGCGCGGCGGCCTGCGCGGCGCTGTCGAAACAGAAGCTCGAGGTCGCGTAAATCGGTGGGCTGTTCTCGTATTCCGTCCCGTGCACGCCGCCGGTATGGCAGGCGAGCGTGGCGAGGGCGAGTCCGGATAGCGGGTCATGGGTCATGACGAATCTCCTCGACGCAGCGCGTCGGACGCAAAGGCGCCAGGACGGATCGCGGACGGGAGGGAGCAGAGGCCGGGGGCGAAGAATCGCTTTAGCTGTGCTTCTATAGCGCCCGCAAGCTGAGTCAAATCGGCGCGTGATCGACGGGCCGCATCTTGGCGGCGGCACCGTGGCTTGTCAAACGACCGGTGTCAGCCAACGTCGGCAATGACGCCGGAACTCGTATACAGATCCTGCAGCGCGTTGCTCGCCGCCGCACGCCTGGCCTGCGCCTCGTCGGAGCGTTGTGCTTCGACGTGGTTCAGATAGCCCTCGCTGACGTCGCCGGTCACGTATACGCCGTTGAAACACGACAGATCGAAGGCGTCGATCGCCGGATTGCCCTTGCGGGCGGCTTCGACCAGATCGTCGAGTTCCTGGTAGATCAGCCGGTCGGCCCCGAGCAGGCGCGCGACTTCCTCGACCGAACGATCGTGCGCGATCAGTTCCTCGCCGGTCGGCATGTCGATGCCGTAGACATTCGGATAGCACACCGGCGGCGCGGCCGAGGCGAAATACACGCGTCGCGCGCCGCATTCGCGCGCCATCTGGATGATCTGCATCGAGGTCGTCCCGCGCACAATCGAGTCGTCGACGAGCAGCACGTTCTTGCCCTCGAACTCGAGATCGATCGCGTTCAGCTTCTGGCGCACCGAGCGCTTGCGCAACGCCTGCCCCGGCATGATGAAGGTGCGCGGGATGTAGCGGTTCTTGATGAAACCCTCGCGATAGGCGACGCCGAGCGAATGCGCGAGTTCGAGTGCGGCGGTACGCGAGGTGTCGGGGATCGGGATCACGACGTCGATGTCGTGATCGGGCCATTCGCGCTTGATCTTGCGCGCGAGCGCCTCGCCCATGCGCATGCGGGCCTTGTGCACCGAGATGCCGTCGATGATCGAGTCCGGCCGCGCGAGATAGACGTGCTCGAAGATACAGGGCGACAGCCGCGGTTGCTCGGCGCACTGGCGCGAGTGGACCTCGCCTTCCTTGCTGATGAAGACCACTTCACCCGGCGCGATGTCGCGCAGCAGCCTGAAGCCGAGGACATCGATCGCAACGGACTCGGACGCGATCACGTACTCCGTGCCCTGCTCCGTCTCGCGGCTGCCGAAGACGATCGGGCGGATACCGTAGGGATCGCGGAAACCGAGGATGCCGACCCCCGTGATCATCGCGATCGCCGCGTAGCCGCCACGGCAGCGTTTGTGAAGCTGGGCGATGGCGCGAAAGATGTCGTCGGGCCCGATGCGGGTCTTGCCGTAGGTCTGCAGCTCGTGCGCGAATACGTTCAGCAGCACCTCGGAGTCGGAGTCGGTGTTGATGTGGCGCAGGCCGTCGTGGAAGAGCTCGCGCTTGAGCCGATCGGAATTCGTCAGATTGCCGTTGTGTGCGAGCGCAATGCCGTACGGTGAATTCACGTAGAACGGCTGCGCTTCGGCAGTCGAACTCGCGCCGGCGGTCGGGTAGCGAACGTGGCCGATGCCCATGCGGCCTTTCAGGTTCAGCATGTGGCGGGTGTGGAAGACGTCGCGCACGAGGCCATCGGACTTGCGCAGATAGACGCGACCGTCCTCGTAGGTCGCGATGCCGGCGGCGTCCTGCCCACGGTGTTGCAGGACCGTCAGCCCGTCGTACAGCGACTGGTTGACCGCGTTTCTGCCGACGATGCCGATGATTCCACACATCGCGATTAGCCTCGGGAGCCGCTGGCGTCCGGTTCGGGGGTCCGGGCCCTGCTGCCCCGGTCGCCGCCGCGTTGATCGAAGTGCTCGAAGTGTCTGGCGAATTCCGCCGGCAGACGCCCAATCGCCCAGCCTGCCGCCGGCTCGAGCCGCGGCAGAAACAGCGATTGACGCCACCATGGATCCCGGGGCAGCGGCGTCAGGCCGGCGAACATCACCAGAACGGTGATTATCGCAAGTCCCCGTCCGATTCCAAACAAGACGCCGAGCATTCTGTCGGTCGCCGACAGCCCGGTGGTCGTGAGCAATTTACCGATCACAAAATTCAGAAAGCCGAAGGCGAACAGCACCGCGACCAGCAGGGCGAGAAAACCAACCGCGGTGCGCACCGACGGCGGCACACCGAGAGAACTCGCGAGCACGGCGCCGGCCGGGCCGGACCAGCGGAATGCGACCCAGCAGGCCGCGACCCAGCCGACCAGCGACAGCACTTCCTTGACGAGGCCACGCAGCAGCGACAGCAACGCCGAAATGCCGACCACCGTGAGGATGAAAATGTCGGCCCAGTTCAGGCTCACGCGTGACCCGTTCCGCTCACGGATGGCGCACGAGCATGCCGCGGATGGCCTGCGTGCGCTCGAGATCCTGGCGAAGGCGATCGGCGGCGGCGCGACCCTCGACCGGTCCCGCGCGTACGCGGAACGCGGTCTTGCCGCCTTCGGTCAGCGGCAGGATGAAGCCACCGACCCCCGTCGCCTTGACGCGACCGAGCAGTAGTTCGGCGTTCTTGCGGCTCGCGAAGCTGCCGAGCTGCACGGTCCAGCGTTCGACCCTGGGTGCCGGCGGCGTGGCGGTGGCCGGCACCGCGGGTGGTGGGACGGGCTTCGCGGCCGGCGCGGGCGGTGGTGGCGACGGCGCGACCGGAGCCGATGCGGGTGGGACTGCAGGCTGCGCCGCGGCGTCGCGGCCGTCCCCGACCGTGAAGTCGGGCGGGGTGACCGCCGGCGGCGTGTCCAGCGCCGCCGCGTCGCGCGCGGCTTCGGACAATTCCTCCGGTCCCGCGTCGAGACCAGCCTCCAATGCGCCCTGCACCTCGCCGGCGAGCGGCGGGACGCTTTCTTCGAAGGTGTCCGCCGGCATCGGTGCGACGTCCTGCCGTGGCGGTGCAACCTGCTCGTAGCCGCCGTCGAGCAGAATCGGGACGACGAGTATCGCGAGGGACACGAGGACGGCCGCACCGACCAGCCGTTGTTTCAGTTGGTTGTCCATCACGGCGGCTCGACGCCGTCGTCGGGCGCGACGATGCGCAGCACTTCGCCAACGGTGATGAAGGATCCGATCGCGACGATGCGTTCACCCGGCTGCGCGGCGGCCCGTGCGGCGGCAAACGCCGCCGCGACCGACGGATGGCACGCGGCCGGCGCGCGGCGCGGCAACTGCTGCCACGTCGCATAGAGATCTTCCGCACGCGCGCCTTTTGTCGCCTGTACCGTCGCCAGCTGCCACGCATCGGCGATTTCGGCGAGTGCGCTCATCGCGCTCAGGCGGTCCTTGGTCGTCAGCATGCCGAGCACGACCTGCGTGCGCGATGCCGGGGGCAGCGCCGCGAGCGTCGCGACAAAAGTGTCGACGGCCTGTGCATTGTGCGCGACGTCGAGCACCACCTCGACGGCGCCCGGCAGTCGTTGAAAGCGGCCGCGCAAGGTCGTCTCCGCGAGCGCGGAATCGATCACCGGGCGAGCCACCGGATGACGGGACTGGAGCAGGTCCACCGCTTTCAGCACACCGGCTGCGTTGCGGAGCTGGTAGCTGCCGGACAGGGCCGGGTGCGGCAACGCGTCGAGCACGGTGTCGCCGCTCCACCAGGTCCAGGTATCGCCCTTGTCGGCGAAATGGAAACCGGCCCCGAGCAGTGACAGCGCGGCGCCGATCCGCCCCGCACATTCGACGAGCGAGGCCGGCGCCGCCGGATCAGAACATACCGCCGGCCGTCCAGCGCGCATGATGCCGGCCTTCTCGCGTGCGATCGCCTCGCGCGTGCGCCCGAGATACTCGACGTGGTCGATATCGAGGGTCGCGATCACCGCGACGTCGGGATCGACGAGATTGACCGCGTCGAGACGCCCGCCCATACCGACTTCGAGCACCGCGATGTCCGGACGCGCGTCGGTGAAGATCGCGAGCGCCGCGAGCGTCCCGAACTCGAAGAAGGTCAGCGGCGTGCCTGCGCGGGCCGCCTCGACACGGGCAAAGGC
>JADZCB010000340.1 GCA_020851775.1 Gammaproteobacteria bacterium | reverse complement strand
GCGTTCGCGCTGTCGATGCTGCTCGGCATGGCGGGCTACGACGTGAAGACGGCCGCCTCTGCACCGGAAGCCGTACGGCACGCGGCGCGCTTCGCGCCGCAGGTAGTCCTGATCGACACGACGATGCACGACACCGACGGCTGCGTCACCGCGAGACTGCTCCGCAGCGTCTGCGCAGGCTCCGAACTCGTGGCGTTGACGAATCCCGAACAGGTGCCGGATCGTGATGCGCTCGCCGCGGCCGGCTACACGCTCGCGATATCGAAGTCAGAGCCTCTGACGCTGAAGCGCTGGCTCGCGACGCGTCGCGCCGCCTGAGCGAACGCGATCCCGCCAGCGGATTCAGTAACCGCGTGCGTCGGCGACGAGCGCCATCACCGCCGCGCCGTCCTCGCCGCTGGCGAGTTCCGTCGCGCGACCGCGTGCCTGGGCGCAGAACGCTTCGACTTCGCCGGTATAGGTGTCGAAGGCCGCGATCTTCTCGAGTTTCGCGGCGTGGCCCTTGACGCCGACCTCGAGCTCGCCGGGCATGCCGAACAGTCCGCCCCGCAGCACGAAATACCCGTTGGTGCCGTAGAACTCGACACGTGGCGCGCCGCCGGCCGCGCCGGTACAGGCGGTCATGTGGCCGATCGCCCCGTTCTTGAAGGTGACGCTGACCGCGGCGTGATCATCGGTCTTGAAGTGCCAGCAGTGATTGGTCAGGTGACCGTTTGCCGTGCTCGCGTCAGCGTTCATCAGCCAGCGCAGGAGATCGAGCAGGTGCGTGCCGATGTCGCCGATCGCCCAGCCGCCGCTGCGCTTGCGATTCTGTCGCCACGCCGGCGGTGGTGTCGCGTAGGGATGATAGACCTGCACGCGCGCTTCGAGCGGCGTCCCGTAGCGACCGCCGGCGGCCGCCTTGACGAGTTTCTGCAACGCCGGGTGCGCGCGGTTGTTGAAGCCGATGCGCAACTCACGGCCAGCGGCAGCCGCCGCTTTCGTCATCGCCTTGCACTCGGCGACGTTCACTGCCATCGGCTTCTCGCACAGCACGTGCTTGCCGGCGGCGAGCGCGGCGAGCGTCTGCGCGCAGTGCAGATCAGGTGGGCTCGCGATCCATATCGCATCGAGATCGGGATGGGCGAGAAAATCGTCGAGCGTCGTATAAGCCGCCTCGACCGGATGCTTCGCCTTGAACGCCTCGGCCCCGGCCGTTTTCGATGCCAGCACGGCGACGAGCTGATTGCTGCGCGCCCGTGCAATCGCCGGCGCGAACGTATGTTCGGCCCAGCCCGAAGATCCGACCATCCCCCATCGAAACGCCGGCATCCGCGCCCCCTCGTCGTGTTCGTTATGGATCGATGGTCGCACGAGCGACGGTGCGGGTGTCAACGGGAGCGTGCGTGCTTCTTTAGGCGCTGTTCATTGCCACCGAACACAGAGAACACCGAGTGCAAAGGAGACCAGATAGCTGAGCGCAAATTTCGCTCACTGGGCGGGTGCCCCTTCCGGGCACCGTCGCCCAGCCTCGCCAGCATCGCGCGGCGTGCAACCCGGGATCGGGAATTGAGGCTGGCCGACAATCTCGGATTGAGCTTCGCTGCGTCCCGGCTACGCAACGAAGCAATCATTCTCCTCATTCCCTCTGTGTTGCTCGATGGCAAAGAAAGACGCCACCCCCGCAGTGCCCACCTCACCCCTGCGCACGCACCGCGAGCCGCAGGCCGTCGATCATCAGGTCGATCTCCTCGGTCGTCAGGTTCAGTGCCGGCATGAAGCGCAGCAGCGCGGGGCGCGGCGAGTTCAGCAGCAGCCCGGCGTTTTCCCAGCGCGGCTGCACGCTCAGATCGTCACGCGCCGTCGTCACGACGGCGCTGCCGATGTCGCGTTTCAACTCGAGTGCACGCAGCAGGCCGATGCCACGTTCGAGGCCCAGATCGAGTTCCTGCGACAACTCGCTCAACGCCGCGCCGAGGTACTCGCCGAGTTCGCGCACGCGGGCGAGGAAGGCCGGCTGCATGATTTCACCGACGACCGCGAGGCCGACGGCGGTCATCAGCGGGTTGCCGTTGTAGGTACCGCCCTGCTCACCGTGTTCGAACACGCTCGCCCGCGCCGTCGCGAGCAGGGCGGCGAGCGGCACGCCGCCGCCGATACCCTTGCCGAGCGTCATGATGTCGGGCTCGATGTCGAAGTGCTGGTAGCCGAACAACGTGCCGAGGCGGCCGATGCCGGTCTGCACCTCGTCGCAGATCAGCAGCAGGCCATGCCGATTACACAGATCGCGCAGGCCCTGCATGAATTCGTGCGTGGCACAGTTGACGCCGCCCTCCCCCTGCACCGGCTCGAGCATCACGGCGACGGTGCGATCAGAAACGAGCGCCGCGACCGAGGCGAGATCGTTGAATCCGGCCTTCGGGAATCCGGCGACCTGCGGCGCGAACATCGTGTCCCAGCCGGGCTTGCCCGAGGCCGACATCGTCGCCAGCGTGCGGCCGTGAAAACTGTTGGTGAAGGTGATGATCTCGTGCGCGCCACCGCGATGCATGCGGCCCCATTTGCGGGCGAGCTTGATCGCCCCCTCGTTGGCCTCGGCGCCGCTGTTGGTGAAGAACACGCGATCGAAGCACGACGCCTGCGTCAGCAGCGCGGCGAGCTGCAGCGAGGGCTCGTTGTAGAACGCGGGACTCGGCGTGATCAGCCGCGGCGCCTGCGCCGCGAGCGCCTCGACGATGCAACGCGGGGAATGGCCGAGCGCGTTGACGGCCCAGCCCTGCACGAAATCGAGATAGCGCTTGCCTGCGTGGTCCCACAGCCACGAGCCGGCACCGCGGACGAACACGAGTTCGGGGCGCGCGGTGATGTCCATCAGGTGCTGCACGGGATAGTCGGCAAACTTCATCATCTGTTCCTCACGGATTATGTGGTGTCGATCGGGCTCAGCCGGAATCCAGGGTCCGTGCGGCGACCCCCGCCGCCATCAGCATCGCGGCGAGCAGCAGCCCGGCGATGCCGAGGAACACGGCACCATGGCGGCCGGCATCGAGCAGACGCCCGAACAGCAGCGGACCGACGGCGATGCCGAGATCGAGGCCCGAATACACGACGCCGTAGACGCGTCCGGTCGCGCCGCGCGGCGTCGCGCTCCTGATCAGCATATCGCGCGAGGGCCCCGAGAGGCCGTTGCCGAAACCCATCGCCGCGATCGCGACGAATGCGAGCAGCGGTGTCAGCCAGGCCAGGCCAATCAGCGTCGCGCCGACGGCCGACAGGCCGAAGGCGAGCGCGATGTTGCGTTCGAGCCGCCGTTGCCGGTGCACCAGCCAGCCGCCGGCGAACATGCCGGCCGCGCTCGCGAGCATGAACACGGTGATGCTCAGCGCCGCCTCGGTGACGCCGATGGTGTAGAGGGCCGCGAACACCGTCGGTGCGAAATTCTGCACGCCGCTCGCGGCGGCCGCCACGATCGCGAAAAAGGCGAAACACCACCAGATCGCCGGTGCGCGCAGGAACGCGAACAGTGGTGCGGACGCGGGCTCTGCTGCCGTCGTCGCCTGCGGTGTCACCGCGAACGAGTCGCGCTGGCTGAACAGCAGCAACGCGACCGCGATCGGCAGCAGCGCCGCGGCGTACAGACTCGTACGCCAGCCATACGGCACGGCGATCCCGACGAGGAAGACCGGCGCCAAAGCCCAGCCGAGACTGCCGGTCAGGCCGTGCACTGCATACGCGTGGCCGAGCCGCGCGGGATGCACCCGATGATTGAGCAGCGAGAAATCGACCGGATGGAACACGCCGTTGCCGATCCCGGACAGGGCCGCACCGGCGAGCAGCGCCGGATAGCTCGTCGCCGTCGCGAGCACCAGCGCCGCGGCGACGAAGCAGGCGAGTCCGGCCGCGAGCGTCGCGCCCGGTCCCAGGCGATCGACGACGAAACCGGCGAGCATCTGCGTCAGCCCGGACACGATGAACAACACCGTCAGCACGAAACCGAGTGCCGAGAAGCTGAGACCGAACTCGCCCTTCACCCACGGCAGCAGCGGCGGCAGCAGCAACTGGAAGAAATGGCTCAGGAGGTGCGCGAAGCCCACGCAGCCGATGACACGCGCGTCGTCGCGCCAGTGACCGGCCGCGGGTGCGGCGTCGAGCGCGTTCACGGACACAGCGGTCTGCCCGTGTAGGTCGTGCGCTCGCTGAGCTCGATGAAATTGCCGTCGGGATCGCGGACGAAGCAGTAGCGCACGAGATCACCCAGATCGCGCAGCGGATCGGCGGCTGCGGCGCCGGCGTCGAGGGCCGCTGCGCGCGCTGCGCGCACATCCGGGACCTGCAGCGTCAGATACCGCAGACCCGGGCCGCGCCAGTCCGGGCTGCGGGCGACCGGCGCGACCGTCGCGACACGCAGGCGTACGGGACCGGCGTCGACCGTGCCGTCGGCGGCGACGGCGAACCCGAACGCGTCGCGGTAGAACGCGCGATGTGCGCCGACGTCGGACACCGTCATCATCACGTCGACGCCTTCGGTGCCGTCGTCGCCGGGCGGGACAAACGTGACGGGCGTGCCGTCGGGATCGTGCATGGCCTGCGGCACGACGCAGCCGGCACGTGCGATGCGCAGCGCACGCAGCCCGCACGGCGCGAACGCCGGCAGCGGATCGCGGGCGGCATTGAGCTTGAGGATCACGCCGTGCAGGTGATGACGATGCTGGTGGAGGCCGCCGCCGAGTTTGCCCAGGTGGTCGTAGCGCAGTCCTGCCGTGTCCTGCCAGAAGCGCAACTGCGCGTCGGTCAGGCGGGTGAAGAGGCCGATGTCGAAGCCGGGGCGGGCGAGCTGCACGTCGGAACCTGGGT
>JADZCB010000339.1 GCA_020851775.1 Gammaproteobacteria bacterium | reverse complement strand
TACGGGACGCCGCTCAACCCGCCTCGAGCTGCCGCGCGATCACCATGCGCTGCACGTCGCTCGTGCCTTCGTAGATCTGGCACACGCGCACGTCGCGGTAGATGCGTTCGACCGGAAAGTCCTCGACGTAGCCGTAGCCACCGTGAATCTGCAGCGCGTCCGAACACACCTGTTCGGCCATCTCGGACGCGAAGAGCTTCGCCATCGACGCTTCCCGCAGGCACGGTCGGCCGGCGTCGCGCAGCGTCGCCGCATGCCACACCATCTGCCGTGCGACCTCGATCTTCGTCGCCATGTCCGCCAGGCGGAACGCGACCGCCTGGTGCGCATGCAGCGGCACGCCGAACGAGGTGCGATCGGCCGCGTACTGCGTCGCCGCGGCGAACGCCGCGCGCGCCATGCCGATTGACTGTGCCGCGATACCGATGCGGCCACCTTCGAGGTTCGACAGCGCGATCCGATACCCTTCGCCGGGCGCACCGAGCATCGCCTCCGGCGGCACGCAGCAGTTCCCGAAGTCGATCTGTGCCGTGTCCGACGCCCGCTGGCCGAGCTTGCGCTCGATTCGCGCGACGCGATACCCGGGGGTCGCCGTCGGCACCAGGAAAGCGCTGATGCCTTTCTTGCCGGCGGCAGGATCGGTGACGGCGAAGACGATCGCGACCTCGGCGTGACGGCCCGAGGTGATGAACTGCTTGGTCCCGTTCAGCACCCAGCCGTCGGCGCTGCGCGTCGCGCGCGTGCGGATCGCGCTCGCATCCGAGCCCGCATGCGGTTCGGTGAGGCAGAACGCGCCGATCGCAGTCCCGCTCGCGAGCCGCCGCAGCCACGCGTTCTTTTGTGCCTCGCTGCCGTACTTCAGAAGTGGCATGCACACCACCGAGTTCTGCACGCTCATGATCGTTGACGTCGCGCCGTCACCCGCCGCGATTTCCTCGATCGCGACCGCGAGCGCGACGTGATCGAGCCCGGCACCGTCCCATGCCGTCGGCACCAGCATGCCGAGGAAGCCGAGCTGTCCCAGCGCGCGCAGCGCGTCCGCTGGAAACGTCGCGTGTCGATCCCATGACGCCGCGTGCGGCGCCAGGTGCTCGGCAGCAAAGCGGCGGGCGGTGTCACGGATCATCGACTGGTCTTCGGTCAACAGCATCGGACGGGCCTCGGGTGTGCGGAGCGCCGGAGTTTATCAGGCATGCGCGTGCCGACGTGGCGCCGGATCGCATGGCACAATCGATGCCTCGCTGCCGGCCGCCGGCACGGGTCGGATGTTCCCCCGGCGTCGCCGCCCGTCGCGACGTCGTGTTCGTTGACGAAGAGGTATGCGCGACATGGCTTTCGATCCGTCGATACTCAGGGACGTGCAGATGTTCAAGCTGTTCGACGACGACGAACTGCGCGAACTCTGCGCGCAGATCGAGGAAAGGTCGTTCGTCGCCGGTCAGACCGTGTTCCGGCTCGGCGATCCGGGCGGCGAAATGCACGTCGTGCTGGCGGGGCGCGTCGAACTGTTCATCGTCGACAACGACGGACGGCGCGTCCCGCTCGGTGTCGTCGAGCCCGGCGAGATCTTCGGCGAGTTCTCGCTGTTCGACAGCGAACCGCGTTCGGCGAGCGCGATCGCCGTCGTCGCGACGCGCACCTGCTGCATCGATCGCGACGATCTCACGCTGCTGTTCACCAAAAAGCCCCAGGCCGCGCTCGACATCCTCGCCGTCCTGTCGCGCCGCCTGCGACGTACCGATCTGATGCTCGCCGAGCACATGGCGCCGAACGCGAACGAGGTGATCGAGGAGCGCAGCACGCTCGGTGATCGTATCGCCGACGGCGTCGCGCGCGTCGGCGGCTCGTGGACCTTCATCAACCTGTTCAGCCTGCTGCTGCTCGCGTGGATGGCGCTGAACACCTGGCACTGGCTCGGCATGCCGCACTTCGACCCGCCGCCGTTCATCGGGCTGAATCTGTTGCTGTCGACGATTGCTGCACTGCAGGCGCCCATCATCATGATGAGCCAGAACCGCCAGGACAAAAAGGATCGGGTCCGCGCGGACATCGAGTACGAGGTGAACCTGCGCGCCGAGGTCGGGGTGCGTGAACTCCAGGCCAAGGTCGACACGATGAAGGAGGAACTGATCGATCTGCTCGTCGCGGTGCGTCGCGAACGCCGCGACTGATCCGGGCCATTTCGTGCACGGCGCCCCTGGCGCGCGACTGTTGCAGCTTGCAACGAACCCCGGCCACGGGACCGATATAAGTCATTTGAATGATGTCCGGTGCCGGACCATGCGGCAGCATCGACAGCGGCGGCAAGACCCCGACAGAGGGCGCCGCCCCGCGGCCGGGCTCCCGGGCATGGACTCCGCCGCGGCAGGATTCGAAGGAATGACAGTCATCTGGGGGGCGGATGCTGCAGGGAGAGCTCGCGCGCGAAATCGATTGCGCGCAACTCGACGAGACGCGCTGGGGGAGCATTCTGTGCGGGATCGCGCGTCGGGTCGGCGCCGCCGGCGCCTACATGTGGTCGCCGCTGGAACCGGACGGCGAACGATCCTTCGGCACGACGTTCGTGTTACCGCCGGAGGTGAGCGAGCGCTACCTCGGCGGCTACCATGCGCATGACCTGCTGATGCAGACCGCGCGCGAGCGCGGTCTGGTCGACGCCGGCGCCGTGCTCAATACCGACGGTCTGGTGCCCCGCGCGATCTACGAAGGCTCGCTGTTCTACAACGAGTTCCTGCGCGACTACGACATGTACAGCTTTCTCGCCTGCGTGTTGACCGACGAGGGCGATGCGCCGCTCGGTCCGCGCACCCATATCGCGCTGGTTCGGCCGCGTACGGCACCGCCGTTCGACGGCAACGACGAACGCAGGCTGGCGCACGTCGTGCCTCACATGCGCACGGCGCTGACCGCGCACTGGCACATGCGCAATCACGCGCTGCTCGGCGAGTGGAACGAACAGGTGCTGGCGCAGATCGATCAGCCGTTCTTCCTGCTGAGCCGCGGCGGTCGCGTGCTGTACTTGAACCAGGCCGGGCTCGATCTCGTGCGTACCTGCCGCGCGCTGCGGCTGCGCGACGGGCTGCTGTGTCGCGGGGTCGATGGCATGTCGCTGATCGATCAATTGGATATGAGACACGGCGGAGGCGCCGATCTGGCGCCGCTGGCGCCCGATTGTCCCGCCTTGAAAGTCGTGCCGCTGCAGCCGGGCCGCAACACGCAGTCGATGTTCCGCTGGTTCCCGCGCGCCGCCTACGTGGTGCTGCCGCAGGCGCTCGCCGCGTGGCGTCCGCCGCCGTCGGTCGAAGCGTTCGGCCGTCGCCATGGCCTGACCCGGGCCGAACGCCATGTGCTGACGCTGATCGTCGACGGCCGCGGCCCGCTGGCGGTAGCGGATACCCTCGGGCTCAGCGTGCACACGGTGCGCGCCCATCTCGCCCACATCTACCAGAAGAC
>JADZCB010000338.1 GCA_020851775.1 Gammaproteobacteria bacterium | reverse complement strand
GCACGCTTCAAGCAGGCCTATGCCGCGCTGATGAACGCCTACAAATCCCGCGACGGCAGCGGCGTCCTCGATGCGCGAGTGCGCTTCTATATCGAACTCGTCGCACTTGGCGGCAATGCCGAGCTGACCCGCTTCGTGCCGATCCCGCAGACCAACCTGCTGCGGGCACAGTTCGAGCGCCATCTGCCGGCGAGCGAACGCGCGAAGCGCCGCCAGGACTATCCGACCATCGCCCGCCTGATCCTCGCCGGCAAGGGCGCTGCTGCCGAGATCGCGATGCGCAAGCACATCCGCAGCACCCGCCACGCCATCAATGCCCTGCCTGACGCGGTGTTCGCGAAGGAAGTCGTCGCGCGGGTTTGAAGGTTCGTTGTGCCACCGAGCGAACACCGAGGAGAAATGCATCGATTGGACGGCACCGCAACGCGGGGACCAATGGAAGCGCGAATGTAACGGCGATACTCCACCAGGAGAGTTCTTCTCTTCTTCCCTCGGTGTTCGGTGGCGATTCCGGACTCCTGAGCCTGGCACGACATTAGAATGGACAAATGCTCCGCCACGCCGATGCCTTCCGGCTTGCACTCCAATCCCTGCTGGCGCAGCGGCGGCGCTCGGCGCTGATCTGTCTCGCGACGGGGATCGGGGTCGCCGCCGTGGTGCTGTTGACGGCACTCGGGGATGGCGCGCGGCGCTTCGTGACAGGCGAGTTCGCCTCGCTCGGCACGAATCTGCTGATCGTGATCCCCGGCCGCAACGAGACGGTCGGCGGGCCACCGCCGATCATGGGCGAGACGCCGCGCGATCTGACGCTCGGCGATGCGATTGCGGTCGGCCGGCTGCCTGCAGTGTCGCGGGTGGTGCCGGTGATGGTCGGCACGGCGAACGTTTCGACGCTCGGCGGCACTGAACGCGAGGCGACGATGCTCGGTGTCACGAGCGACATGCTCGACGTCCGGCATCTCGAGTTGGGACAGGGCCGCTTCCTGCCCGAACTGCCACCCGATCGGGCGGCCGCGGTGTGCGTGCTGGGTCCGAAGCTCGCGCGCGAACTGTTCGAAAACGCCTCGCCGCTCGGCCAGTGGCTGCGGGTCGGTGACCGGCGTTTTCGCGTCGTCGGCATCCTCGCCGACACCGGCGTGTCGGTCGGACAGGACTTCAACGACATGGTGCAGGTGCCGGTCGCTTCCGCCCAGGCCCTGCTCGACAGCGAAGGCCTGTTCCGCGTGATGATCGAAGTCCGCCCCGGCGCACCGATGACGCAGACGGTCGAGGACGTCAGGCGGCTCCTGAGCGCCCGCCACGACGGCGAGGATGACGTCACGCTGATCACCCAGGACAGCGTCGTCGCGACCTTCGATCGCATCCTGCGTGCGCTGACGCTCGCGCTGTCCGGCATCTCGGCGGTGAGTCTCATCGTCGCGGGCATTCTCGTGATGAACGTCATGCTCGTGACGGTCGCGCAGCGGCGCGCGGAGATCGGCCTGCTGAAGGCCCTCGGTGCCCGACTCGATGAAGTGCGCACGCTGTTCCTGTTCGAAGCCGTGCTGCTGACGAGCGCCGGCGCGGCGGCGGGCGTGCTGCTCGGGCATGTCGGCGCCTTCGTCGTCGGCGCGCTGTATCCGACCTTTCCGGTCGCCGTGCCGTGGTGGGGAACGCTGTCGGCACTCGTCACGTCGGTCGCCTTCGGACTCGTCTTCGGCACCGTTCCGGCGCGGCGCGCGGCACGGCTCGATCCCGTGCGCGCGCTGTCGAACCGACCGTGATGCGCGCCGGCGACCTCTTGCGCTTCGCCATCGCCGCCGTGCGTGCGCACCGGCAACGCTCGGCGTTGACGATCGTCGGCATCGCGGTCGGCATCGCGACCGTCGTGCTGCTGACCGCACTCGGCGAGGGCGTGCGCCAGTTCGTGCTCGGCGAGTTCACGCAGTTCGGCACCAATCTGCTCGGCGTTTTCCCCGGCAAGAACTCGACCTTCGGCGGCTCTCCCGGCACGATTTCGACGACGCGCCCGCTGTCGCTCGACGACGCGCTCGCCATCGAGCGGCTGCCGCGCGTCGAAGGGGTCGTACCGATGATCCAGGGCAACGCGAACATCGAAAGTGGCGCGCGCAGCCGGCGCACGAACATCTTCGGCGTCAGCGGCCAGGTCCCGCGGGTGTGGCGCGCCGATGTCGCCTTCGGCCGCTTCCTGCCCGACACCACACTCGACGAGGCACGCTCGTTCGCCGTGCTCGGCGCGAAAATGCACCGCGAACTGTTCCGCGGCGAAAATCCGCTCGGTGCGCGGATCCGCATCGGCAGTGACAGCTTTCGCGTGATCGGCGTGATGCAGCCGAAAGGCCAGATGCTCGGCTTCGATCTCGACGACACGCTGTTCATCCCCGTCGCGCGGGCGCAGGCGATCTTCAACCGTGAAGGCCTGATGGAAATCGACGTGCTGTTTCGCGCCGGCGAGCGTTCGGCGCGCGTCGCCGACGACATCACGCGCCTGATGATCGCCCGCCACGGCCAGGAGGATTTCTCGATCACGACCCAGGACAAGATGCTCGAAGTGCTGGGCAAGGTGATCGGCGTGCTGACCGCCGGCGTCGCCGCGATCGGCGCGATCTCGCTGCTGGTCGGCGCCGTCGGCGTCGGCACCATCATGACCATCGCCGTCACCGAACGAACCGAAGAAATAGGCCTGCTGCGCGCGGTCGGCGCGCGCAGGCGCGATGTGCTCGGCAGTTTCCTCGCCGAGGCGGCCGTGCTCGGCGCGGTCGGCGGGCTCACCGGAGTCGCGCTCGCGGCACTGCTCATCGCTGTGCTCGCGCTCGCGATACCGATGCTGCCGCTGACGATCGCCTGGCCCTTCGTCGGCCTCGCGCTCGGCTTCTCGGTCCTCATCGGCATCATTGCCGGCCTGCTGCCCGCGGCCCGGGCCGCCGCTCTCGACCCGCTCACGGCGCTGCGCGACGAATGAGTCGCAGGCGGCAGCCGTCGGCTTGCAGCCCTGTTGCGGGCTGCGGAGAATAGGCCGCATTCTTTGCCGGAGATTTCCGATGAGCGCTGCGGCCGACTCGCTGTCCGATTCCTCGCCTCCGTTGCTGCGTGCCGACGCGCACGGCGTCGCGACGCTGACCCTCAACCGCGCAAGCCAGTACAACACGCTGTCGCGCGCGATGATCGACGCGCTGAGTGCCGAATTCGAGCGGCTCGCGGCGGACGAGACGGTTCGCGTCGTCGTGCTCGCCAGCACCGGCCGTGCGTTCTCGACCGGTCACGACATGAAGGAGATGCGCGCACACCGCAACGAGGAATTCCTGACACGCCTGCTCGCCGACTGCTCGGCGATGATGCAGGCGATCGTCGCGCTGCCGCAGCCCGTGATCGCGAAAGTGCAAGGCATCGCGACGGCCGCCGGCTGCCAGCTCGTGGCGACCTGCGATCTCGCCGTCGCCGCGAAGTCGGCGCGCTTCGCGACGTCCGGCATCAACTACGGCCTCTTCTGCGCGACGCCGGCCGTCGCGCTGTCGCGCACCGTCGCGCGCAAGCACGCGCTCGAAATGCTCTACACCGGCGACTTCGTCGACGCCGACACCGCGACGCAGATCGGCCTCGTCAACCACGCGGTCGACGACGCGGCGCTCGACACCGAAGTCGACGCGCTCGCCGGCAAGCTCGCCGCGAAGTCCGGATACGCGTTGAGACTCGGCAAGCGTTCGTTCTATGCGCAGGCGAACCAGCCGCTCGACGCGGCGTACCGCTGCGCGGCCGCCGATCTCGTGCGCAACCTGCTCGCCGCGGACGGCATCGAAGGCGTCGACGCCTTCTTCGAGAAACGCGCGCCGCGCTTCGGCGCTTGATCCACGCGGCGGTGCACGTCGCGTGCGCCGCCATCCCCAGACCGATCCCACGCTGCAAGGCAGAGGAAGCGATGAATCCCTACGAACAGAATCTCGACCAGGTTGCCGCCAACCACGTGCCGCTGTCACCGCTGAGCTTCATCGAACGTGCGGCGTCGGTGTATCCGCACCGGCTCGCGGTCGTCCACAACGATGTCCGCTACACCTGGGCGGAAACGTTCACACGCTGTCGCCGGCTCGCCAGCGCCCTGGAACGACGTGGCATCGGCAAGGGCGACACCGTCGCGATCGTCGCCACCAACATCCCGGCGTTCTACGAAGCCCTGTTCGGTGTGCCGGCCTGCGGCGCGGTGCTGAACCCGATCAACATCCGGCTCGATGCGGATGCGATCGCGTTCATCCTCGATCACGGCGGCGCCAAGGTGGTGCTGACCGATACGGAGTTCGCGCCGGTGATGCGCGACG
>JADZCB010000337.1 GCA_020851775.1 Gammaproteobacteria bacterium | reverse complement strand
ACGGCGGGCACGGTGCTGGTCGCCGCGCCGACGCGCAGTGCGCAACTGCTCGCGACCGAACAGCAGCGCCTGCTCGCAGCACCGCTGCTCGATACACTCGCCGACGAGTTCGCGACCGATCTCGCCGACGACGAAGGCGCGAGCGATGCCTACGCCGCGGTGCAGACGATGGCGCAGGTCAAATACGACGCGACGACCAGCCTGCTCGACGTCGGCCTCGAAGGGCGCACGCCCGCGCTACTGAAGCGCATGGTCGAACGCTGGCTCGCGTTGTACGAAGAATCCCGTACGACCTCGACGGCGCAGACGCGCGACGTCGACGACCGCGCCGCGCGCGAACAGCTCGCCGCGCTCGAGGCGAAGATCACGGCGCGCCGTGCCGAGATCGACGCCTTCCGCAGCGCGCACGGCATCGTCTCGGAGGAACGTACCGAGAACACGCATGCGGCGAAACTGCAGGGGCTCAACGCCTCGATCAACAAGGCCGAAGACGGCGAGATGCAGGCGGCGGCGCGCCTCGATGCGCTGCGCGCCGCGATCGCGGCCGGCAAGCCCGTCGCCGAGGCACACAATCTCGCCGCGATCGAACGCCTGCAGACGAAAGTCGAAACTCTGCGCGACACGGTCCGTGCGCAACGCGATCAGTTCACCGAGAAGTACGCGCAGATCGCGCCCGAGATCGTCGCCGCCCGCAAGGATCTCGAACAGGCCGAGCAGGATCTCGCGACGATGCGCGAGCGTGCGCAGTCCGAAGTCGTCACCAAGGCCGAACAGGACTACGCGACGGCGCGCGATGCGAAGCGTGCGTTGCAACAGCAGCAGGCCGCGCTGCAGGGTGAACTGACCGGTTTCAGCCGCCGCTTCGAAGAGCTCGGCGCGCTGCGTACGCGTCTCGCCGAACTCGAGGCGCAGGCGGCGCCGTTGCGCGAACGGCTCGTCAAATCGGAAGTCGCAGGCGGCGATCTGGCGCCACGCGTGTCGGTTCTCGCCGCGCCGGCGTTGCCGTTGCGTCCCGTGCGCCCCCCGTATGCGCGCGATGCCGCCGTCGGCGTCGGCGCCGCGCTCGTCGCGGCACTGGCGGTGACCTGGCTCGTCGAATTCCTGCTGCGTGCAGCGCCCACCGGTACACCCGTGCCGTCGCCGCAGATCTATTCATTGAACACGCAATTGTTTCCGCCACCCGCCGGCGGGCTCGCGCTGCCGGCCGCGGTCGCTGCCGAGGCGACCGCGCCGGCCGCCTTGCCGGGGCCGGCGCCCGTGCGTGCGCGCGAACTTGCGCCGGACGAAGTCGTCGCGCTGCTGGCGACGGCCGATGATCGCGCGCGGCTCGTCGTCGCGCTGCTGCTCAGTGGTGTCGATGCGGTGGAAATGACGCGCCTGCGGGGGAGTGCGCTCGATGGTGCCGGCATGCTCGAACTCGAGGCGCGGACGCTCCGACTCGCGCCCGGCGTGTGTCGCCTGTGGCAACGCGTCGCGACCGATGCCGACTCGCCGCTGTTCGTCGCCGCTCCCGGCACCGCGTTGACGCACGCGGATCTCGAAGGGACGCTCGTCTATGTCGCACACGATGCGGGGCTCGCGCATCCCGATCAGATAACGATCGCGGCCCTGCGCCACACGCTGTTCGCGTCGCTGGTGCGCCAGGGCCTGAAGCTCGGCGACCTGCCGCGTGTCGGCGGCGCACTGGCCCCGGCCGTCATCGCATCCTATGCGCCGTTGGCGCTCCCCGGTGCGGGGCGCACGCTCGACCAGATCGATCCCTGGTATCCCGCCCTCGCTTCGTTGGCTTGAACGCCGCGTCCGGGCACCCGCGGCGGCGTGCTCGGGTACACTGGCACACGGTCGGCGTCGTTCGGGCGCTGCGGTTTCTCTCCATTCAGGGCAAAAGGAGTACGCATGAACGGCGCCGAAGCGCTCATCGATACGCTCGTGCGCAGCGATGTCGATCTCTGTCTCGCCAATCCCGGTACCTCCGAAATGCAGCTCGTCTCGGCGATCGATCGCGTGCCCGGCATGCGGCCGGTGCTGGCGCTGTTCGAAGGGGTCGTGACCGGTGCCGCCGACGGCTATGCGCGCATGCGCGGCAAGCCGGCGTGCACGCTGCTGCACCTCGGCCCGGGACTCGCGAATGGCGTCGCGAACATTCACAACGCCCAGAAGGCGTTCTCGCCGATGGTCAACGTCGTCGGCGATCACGCGACCTATCACCGGCAGTACGACACGCCGCTGAACGCCGATCTCGAAGGCATCGCGCGCCCGGTGTCGCACTGGCTCGAGGCCGGCCGCACACCGGCCGAACTCGCCGCGCTCGGCGCCGAGGCCGTCGCGCAGGCGGGCGGCGTGCCCGGCCGCGTCGCGACGCTGATCGCGCCGGCCGATGCGGCGTGGTCGGAGCTGCCCGGCGCTTACGCGCCGCCGGCGCTGCCGGCGCGGACGCAGTTGCCGCGCGTCGCCGACGCGACGGTGGCGGACGTCGCGCGTGCGCTGCGCGCGGCGAAAAGTCCGCTGCTGCTGCTCGGCGGCCAGGCGCTGCTCGACGACGCCCTCGTCGCCGCCGGCCGGATCGCGGCGCACACCGGCGTGAAACTGCATGCGGAGACGTTCAACCGTCGGGTGCAACGTGGTGCCGGCCGCGTGCCGCTGGTGTTCCTGCCATATCGCGGCGAACTCGCGCTGCAGATGATGGCCGGGACCGATCTGATGGTCCTCGTCGGCGCTCGCTCGCCGTGCGCGTTCTTCGCGTATCCGAACCGACCGAGCGAGCTGGTGCCGCCGGGCTGTCGCGTGATGACGCTGGCACGCCCGAGCGACGATGTCGCGGCGGCCGTCGTCGCGCTGTGCGCGGCACTCGAGGCGACCCGTGCGGAGCCCGCGCGGCAGGCGCTCGCGCTGCCCGAACTCGAGACCGGCAGGCTCGATACACGGCGGATCGCGCAGGCCGTCGCACGCCATCTGCCGGACGACGCGATCGTGATCGACGAGGCGATCACCGGCTCGATGCCGGCGCAGCAAACGACGGCCGGTGCACGGCCGCACGACTGGATCCAGCTCTGCGGCGGTTCGATCGGCAACGGCCTGCCACTCGCGACCGGCGCGGCGCTCGGCGCGCCGGGACGCAAGGTCGTGTGTCTCGAAGGCGACGGCAGCGCGATGTACACCGCACAGGCATTGTGGACGATGGCGCGCGAGTCGCTCGATGTCGTCAGCGTGATCTATGCGAATCGCAATTACGCAATCCTGAACTATGAACTCGAACGCGTCGGCGCCGGCGAACCCGGCGCGCGTGCGCGCTCGATGCTGCACATCGGGCGGCCGGAACTCGACTGGTGCGATCTGGCGCGCGGCATGGGCGTGCCCGGCACCCGCGTCGAGACCGCCGAGGCGCTGGATGCCGCACTCGCGCGCGCCTGCGCCGAGCCCGGACCGCATCTGATCGAAGCGGTGTATTGATGAAGCGGTGTATTGATTGACAGGGTGAATATTGCCACCGAGCACCGAGATGGATGAGGGATCGCAGGTCCGGGTGACGAAGCAATTCCAACGAAATTGCTTCATGTCCGGCCACACCGCACGTGGTCGGTCCGCAAGTCCCACCTGTTTCCCCTCGGTGTTCCTGGTGGCAATGCCCCGGCACGACCGAGGACAGGGACACGACACACAAAGGAGACGAGCATGCGGACACTGAGAAGCTGGCTGGTGGTGCTGCTCCTGCCGCTCGCGGGCTGCGGCTACAACACGCTGCAGAGCACCGACGAGGCGATCAAGGCGCAATGGGCCGAGGTGCTGAACCAGTATCAGCGGCGCGCCGATTTGATCCCGAATCTCGTGAAGACCGTCGAGGCCTTCGCGCAGCAGGAGCGCGAAGTGATCATCGGCGTCACCGCGGCGCGCGCGAAGGTCGGCAGCGTCCAGGCGACGCCCGAACTGCTCGACGACCCCACGAAATTCCAGCAGTTCCAGGCCGCACAGGGCGAACTGTCCAGTGCGTTGTCGCGGCTGCTCGTCGTCGTCGAACGTTATCCGGATCTGAAATCCGACGCGAATTTCCGTGATCTCCAGGCGCAGCTCGAAGGCACCGAGAACCGGATCGCCGTCGCGCGCAAGCGCTACATCGAGGCGGTGCAGGAATACAACGTCACGGTGCGCAGCTT
>JADZCB010000336.1 GCA_020851775.1 Gammaproteobacteria bacterium | reverse complement strand
TTCGCCATGACGGCCATCCGCTCCGTATTGCACACCGGATTCATGTTCCCCCTGGTCCATCGCTGCGTCTTGACAGCGATCAAACCTTGCCGACTTCGAGGTTTTGCCGTGGCTTCGTATAAGCGACGCTGACCGTGCACGAACTCCGCGCAGGCGACGGCTGCCACGCGGGTGCTGCGCGCTCAGAAGCGCTCGAGATCCGGGTGCGGCAACCGGTTGGCATGGACGTGCATCGCCCCGAACTCGGCGCAACGCTGCAGCGTCGGGATCGCACGGCCGGGATTCAACAGTCCGGCGGGATCGAAGGCGGCCTTCAAGCGATGAAAGGCCGCAAGTTCGGACGGCGTGAACTGCACGCACATGCCAGCGAGCTTCTCGACGCCGACGCCGTGCTCGCCGGTGACCGTGCCGCCGACCTCGATGCAAAGTTCGAGGATGCGCGCGCCGAGCGCCTCGGCGCGCTGCAGTTGCCCGTCGTCGTTCGCATCGTAGGCGATCAGCGGGTGCAGATTGCCATCACCGGCGTGGAAAACGTTCGCGACCGGCAGACCGAACTCCGCCGACATGGCCGCGATGCGGTTAAGCACCCGCGACAGCTCGCGGCGCGGAATCGTGCCGTCCATGCAGTAATAATCCGGCGCAATGCGGCCGATCGCCGGAAACGCGCACTTGCGGCCTTTCCAGAACGCGAGGCGCTCTGTCTCGTCACGCGACTCGCGCACATCGCGCGCCCCGAATGCCCGCAGCAGGCCGGCGACGCGCACGCGCTGCGCCTCGACTTCGTCCGCGGTGCCGTCGAGTTCGCAGAGCAGAATGGCCGCCGCGTCGGCCGGATAGCCGCAGTGCGCATAGTCCTCGGCACAGCGCGTCGCGAGCCTGTCCATCATCTCGAGGCCGGCCGGAATGACGCCCGCTTCGATGATGCCGGCGACGGCCGCGGCCGCGGCCTCCACTTCCGTGAAGGCGGCGAGCAGCACCTGCGCGACGGGCGGTTTCGGCAGCAGCTTTACCGTCACCTCGGTGACGAGGCCGAGCAGACCTTCGGATCCATTGAGCACCGCAAGCAGGTCGTAACCGGGTGCGTCGAGTGCGGCCCCACCGATGGCGAGTTCTTCGCCGCTCGCGAGCAGCACGTTGAGTCCCAGCACATTGTGGACGGTCAGGCCGTACTTGAGACAGTGCACGCCGCCGGCGTTCTCCGCGACGTTGCCACCGATGGAACAGGCAATCTGCGACGACGGATCCGGTGCGTAGTAGAGACCATGGGGTGCGACGGCCTCGGAAATCGCGAGATTGCGCACGCCCGGTTCGACGATTGCCACGCGGTTGTCGACATCGACGTGCAGGATCCGGTTGAAACGCGCCAGTGACAGCAGGCAGCCGTCGGCGAGCGGCAGCGCGCCGCCGGACAGGCCCGTGCCGGCGCCGCGCGGGACGATCGGTACGCCGTGTTCGCGACAGAGCGCAACGATGGCACGCAGTTCGTCGCGGGTGCGCGGCAGACAGACGACGCGGGGCAGTTCGCGATAGGCCGACAGGCCATCGCACTCGAACGGCCGCTTCGCCTCGGCCTCGATGAGCAACGCTTCGCGCGGCAGAACGTGCGCGAGCGCGGCCTCGAAGCGCATTGCAGCTACTCGAATCGGTAGGTGGACGGAATGACGACGACGCCGGCCGGCGTGACGTGGAAGCGCTCGGCGTCGCGCTTGCGATCGATGCCGATCTCCTCGTAGTCCGGAATGCACACGCCGCGATCGCAGATCGCGCGCCGCACCCGCGCGCCTTCACCGACGACGACGCCCTGGAACAGAATGGAATCTTCGACGGTCGCGCCGTCGTGGACGCGTACGCGGTTGCCGAGGACGCTGCGACTCACGCCACCGCCGGCGATGACGCTGCCGCCGGACACGATCGAGTTCACGCAGATGCCTTCGTTGTCCGAACGACCCGGCACGGTGCGCGCCGGCGGCTGCTGCATCTGGTAGGTCCGGATCGGCCAGTCGACCTGGTAGAGATCGAGCGGCGGATCGAGCTTCAGCAGGTCCATGTTCGTTTCGTAATAGTGATCGAGCCCGTCCAGCGGCCGCCAGTAGCGATCCTGAGACACACGGCCGTACTCGCCGCCGAAACGGTACCCGAACAGGCGCTTGCGGCCGAGCAGGCGCTCGCGCAGGAAATCGATGATGTCGAGGCGATCGGTCCCTGCCCGCCCGGCTTCCGCCAGCGCGTCGATCAGGACCTGGCGCTTGAAGGCATACACCTCCATCGGGGCTAAAACGGCGTCTCCGGGCGGCAGCGCAGCCGCCGGTTCCAGGGTGTCGATCGCGGCGACGACGTCACCATCGAGGCGCAGATGCGCGCCGAACGGCGTGCTGCCCGTGGTGTCGTGATCGATCGTGACGATCGTGACATCCGCATCGTGCTCGATGTGGAACTGCAGCACCGCGGCATAGTCCATGCGGTAAATCTGTTCGCCCGAAATCACCATCACGGTGTCCGCGACGGCGCCGTCGATGAAATAGAGATTCTCGTGCAGCGCATTGGCCTGGCCGGTGTAGACGGTCAGGTGTTCGTTGATCGGCGGCGAGACCGCGGTGACGAACTCGCCGAGGTCGGTATTGAAAATCGACCAGCCGTCCCGCAGATGATTCTGCAGCGAGAGGGAATTGAACTGGGTGAACACCGTGATCCGACGCAGGCCGGAATGCATGCAGTTCGTCAACGCGAAGTCGATGACGCGGTAATTACCGGCATAGAACAGCGCCGCCGCAGTACGCCGGGCGGTCAGGGGCATCAGTGCCTTGCCGTCGCCGGTCGCAAGCACGATGCACAAGGTCTCGTTGAGGGTATTGAACAGCATGGCTACAGCGCCGGGCATTATACGGACTGACCGGCGAACGGGAAGCCTGCGCGGGCCGGCGCGGTGGCGGCCCTGGTGTCGCCCGGCGACGAGATACGACGATACGCGGTAGTCGCTTGATTCTGAATGAGTTATCTTAATATGCCTTATCGCCGAGTACGGCACGCCCCCTGCCATGACTGCCGCCGATGTCTGAAGAAATCCTGGTCAACGTGACGCCGCAGGAGACGCGCGTCGCCTTCATCGAGAACGGGGTGCTGCAGGAAGTGCTGATCGAGCGCGCCCGGCGGCGCGGCATCGTCGGCAATCTGTATCTCGGGCGGGTGAGCCGCGTGCTGCCGGGCATGGGCGCGGCGTTCGTCGACATCGGACTCGCCCGCGCGGCATTCCTGCATGTCTCGGATATCGCCGAGGCCGATGCCCGTGCCGCGACGACGGGCGTGGAAGTCACGATCGAGCAGGCCGTGCACGAAGGCCAGCAGATCCTCGTCCAGGTCACGAAGGACCCGCTCGGGACCAAAGGCGCCCGCCTGTCGACCTACATCAGCATCCCGTCGCGCTATCTCGTGTTCATGCCACGCAGCAACGCGCTCGGGATTTCACAGCGCATCGAACACGAGGAAGAACGCCGCCGCCTGCGCGATCTGGTGCTCGCGACCGAACCCGGTCTGTCGCCGACCACCGCACCACTCGACGACGGCAAGGCCGCACCGGCGGCCGGCGCGCGCGGGGGCTTCATCGTGCGGACCGCCGCCGAAGGGGTCGGACGTGACGACATCGCCGCCGACATGGTCTTTCTGCGGCGACTGTGGCAATCGATCGAGGAACGCCTGAAACAGTCGCAGCCGCCGGCAGTCGTCTACGAGGACCTGCCGTTGATCCTGCGCCTCATCCGCGATCTGTCGACGACCAAGGCCGAAAAAATCCGCATCGATTCACGCGAAACCTTCGGCAAGGTGAAAGGCTTCGCCGAAGAGCTGGTGCCGTCGCTGGTGCCGCAGCTCGAACACTACCCGGGTGAACGACCGATTCTCGATCTCTATTCGACCGAGGACGAAATCCAGCGCGCCCTGCAGCGCAAGGTCGATCTCAAGTCCGGCGGCCATCTCGTGCTCGACCAGACCGAGGCGATGACGACGATCGACGTCAACACCGGCGGTTTCGTCGGCCATCGCAATCTCGAGGAGACGATTTTCAAGACCAATCTCGAGGCCGCGCAGGCGATCGCGCGTCAGCTCCGTCTGCGTAACCTCGGCGGCATCATCATCGTCGACTTCATCGACATGGTCGAAGAGGAACACCGGCGGCAGGTGCTGCGGGCACTGGAGAAGAGTCTCGAGCGCGACCATTCGAAGATCTCGATCAGCGAGGTGACGTCGCTGGGGCTGGTGCAAATCACCCGCAAGCGCACGCGGGAGAGTCTCGAGCACGTGCTGTGCGAAGCGTGTCCGACCTGTGCCGGCCGCGGCTCGATCAAATCGGCCGAGACCGTGTGCTACGAGATCTTCCGTGAAATTCTCCGTGAGCAACGTCAGTTCGACGCCCAGAAGCTTCTCGTCGTCGCCTCACAGACCGTCGTCGACATGCTGCTCGACGAGGAATCGAACAGTGTCGCCGAGCTCGAGGAGTTCATCGGCATCCCGATCCGCTTCCAGGTCGAGACGAGTTACACGCAGGAGCAGTACGACGTCGTGCTGCTGTAGAAGGCAAGGCGCCGCGCCGCGTGGGCACGGATACCCTGCCCCGGCGCGGGACGAAGACCGGCAAACCATGAAGCTCCACGATTGGACGATCGACCCTATAGCTGAGCGTAGATCCGTTAGATGCGCGTCGTGCTGAACCGCAGCCTGCGCTACGCGTGGTATCTCGTCGCCACCATGCTGATATTCGCGGCGCTCGCCAGCATCGCCTTGCGCCTCGCGCTGCCCCGGCTGGACGCTCATCGCGCCACCGTCGAGCAAGGTGTCGCCCGGCTGATCGGCATGCCCGTGCACGTCGAACGGCTCGGGGCGAGCTGGCGTGGCGGCGTCCCGTCGCTGAGTGTCGCGGGGCTGCGGGTCGGTGGCGATACCGCCAGCGGCGGGTTGCATTTCGATCGCGCCGAAGTCGACCTCGCGCTGCTCGCGTCGCTCACGCGGCGCGAGGCAGTGCTCGAGCGTGTCGTACTGTCCGGCGTCGCGCTCAGTGTCCAGCGCACCGTGCACGGCGAATTCGAAATCGTCGGCATTCCGCACGGCCACTCGACGTTCGTCGACTGGCTCCTGCAGCAACGCGACGTGCGCATCGAAAATGCGGACATCATCTTCATCGACGCGCTGCGCGGGACGCCGGCGCGACGCTTCTCCGGCCTGCATCTGACGCTCACAGGTGGTCGCCAGGCGATTCTGCGCGGGGGCGTCGACGACGCCGGCCCGCTCGGCACACGGCCGAAGTTCGAACTTCACCTGCCGCGTGAGATGGAAGCGCCACGCGAACTGCGACTCGAGCTCGACGGCGTCGCGCCCGGTCCTTTGCTCGAGTTCGCCGGGCTGGCAGCCGACGCCGCGGCGCCGTTGAATGCCGTCGAGGGACGTCTGTGGCTGCGCTGGCAGAACGGAGCGCTGACCCGCGTCGCCATCGATGGCACGGGCCATCTCGACACCCGCAGCGGATTCGGCCCGAGCAGTCTGCGCGTTGCGGCACTCGCGAGTGCGACCGGTGACGAGTGGCGACTGCGTGTCGATTCACTGACGGCGGGCCCGAGCGCCGGCCCGACGCCGACGATGCGTGGCTTGGCGCGCTGGCGTCGCGACGGCGAC
>JADZCB010000335.1 GCA_020851775.1 Gammaproteobacteria bacterium | reverse complement strand
TACGCGAACGAATTCCGCAGCGCGCTCGAATGGTGAGCACGCGCTACGCTTACGGCGCCACGACTGGGATGACGTTCGACAGACGGCTCAGATTGCGATCCTCGTCCCAGCTGCACAGCGCGAAATAATAGGTCCTGCCCGACTCGAGGATGTCGAGGCCCGGCTGCGTCGGTGCGCCGAGGGTGCGCCACGGTCGCAGCGCAGTGACGGTGAAATGCTCGGTGGTGCCGGCCGCGGCCGGCGCCGGTTCGCCATCGACGTGCTCGGCCATCCAGAACGCGTCGACCTCGTACCAGTCCGGCGCGCGCCGCGGGCCGTTCAACACTTCAGGCGTGCGGACCCGGACCGCGCCCGTATATTGACGAACATCGCGGGGGCGCGCATCCCGCGCCTGGGCGTCCAGCACGGCCGTTTCATAGCTGGCGACGACGCGCGCTTTTTCCGCGGCGCGCACCGGATCGTCGGTCGGCGCGAACTCGCGGATCGGCTTGTCGCTGTATTTGACGAAGTAGCGCGCCGCGTGGCCGCTGGGGCCATCGTCGGGTGGGCTGGTCCAGGCGAGCGTGATGCCGTGGTCGTCGCTCGCCTCGGCCCGCAAATCGGTGACGGCAGCCGGCGGCACTGCGCTCGCCTTGCGCCGGTTCTGCGTCTCCCATAAATACGTCTGCTCGAACACCTCGGCCAGAAACTCTTGCTTGCGCTCGCGCGTGAAGGCGTCGTAACGCTCGCGCACGGCGTCCCAGCCGGTGTAATGCCACAGCAGCGGCCATACCTGTGTCAGCCGGTCGTGACGGATCGGATCCATCGACTGCACGCCGGCACCGAGCCGATCGTTCGGCATTGCCGTGTGCTGGTTGACCATGCCGAGCCTCGGATAGAACAGCACGTGATGCGCGAGGTAGTCGGCCAGTCCCCAGATGCCGTCGAGGATGCGCTCGTCGCCATAGGTGCGATACGCGGCGTGCAGCGCGAACACGCCCTTCGCTTCCATCCAGGTCTTCGCGCGCGACACCGGCGGATCGACCTCGCCGAACATACCGAGCAGGGCGCGCAGGCCGCTGTCCCAGTTTGCGAGCTCGTGACCTTCAAACAGGCGATCGATGTTCGTGAGCCGCGTCGAGCGGCGCAGAACAGGCAGATAATGGCTGGGCCTGATTTCCCAGCGCGTCAACTGGCCGTGGCGATGGCGCAGCAGGCCGAGCATGCGTCGGAGCTGCCACAGCGTGTAGGCATGGTGCTGGCGATTGCCGGTCGCGTCATAGCCGTTCAGCGTTGCAGACAGCATCCAGGCGTAGATGCGTGCGTAATGGCCGCGGCGCAAAGCGTCCGGATCGTCGTCGAACAAATCGATCTCGTCGAGGCCGGCGGTCTCACGCTTGAAGAGATGCAGATGCTGGTAGCCGATCGCCCAGTCGACGAAGCCGTGGATCGCGGGCA
This sequence comes from Gammaproteobacteria bacterium, assembly GCA_020851775.1. GTDB lineage: Bacteria > Pseudomonadota > Gammaproteobacteria. Next base: position 3,924 of record JADZCB010000335.1, on the reverse strand, counting down.
GGGCGCGACGATCGCCGGTCAGCACCCAGTACTCGAACATCTGGAACAAGGCGTAGTGTTCGGCGTCGGGCAGTTGCTTGTAGCCGTTCAGGTAGCTGCGTCCGCCGCGATCGTCATCGCCACGCCACAGCAGGAAATCCTTCGGACCGAAGCCGGTGAGCTCGCTCCACCGCTGCATGAAGGTGTCGTGCGCCTCGCTGGGGAGACCGGCTTGGCTGTCGTCGAGTTCGGCTTCGCGATAGGCCCAGCCCGGATTGTGCGTGATGCTCCACAGGCTTTCGGCCTGCAGCCGCTCGAGATCGGCAAGCGTGCCGCGACGCAGGAACGGCAGCCAGCTCGACGACAGGCTCCCGTGATGGCCGCCGGAGTTGTAGTTCACGCGCCGCAGACGGTGATCCCAGCGTTGCCGTTCCGGTTGCCAATGCGGATCGCCGCCGGCCCGCGCGTTAAATTCGCCACGCGCAATCTCGAATGGCCATACCTCGCAGTCGGAATACCAGGCGGGCACGGCGCGTGCGAACAGCGGATATTCGAAGGCTTCGGCGACGTCGCCGGCTCGCGCCTGTGCCGCGCTGCCGGCATGGAAGTACAGCAGCGCTTCGTGCGTGCTGCGCTCGCCGAAGTCGAGGTCATGTGCAGGGCGCTCCGTCTGCAGCGCATCGGCGGCATCGGGCGCATCGGCGTGCAGCCACAGTTGCAGCCGATCGTGGGCGACCGTCACCGCCCGCGGTGCGTCGCGCCACGCGTTGCGGATCGCGACGCTCACACCGGCCCGCGCGTCCGACACATCGACATAGCGCCCGTAAGTGCCGGTGCCGATTTCGGCACCACCATGCGCGTCGCGCGTGCCGAAGGCGTAGTGGGGACGCGTCTTCAGCGGCCGCTCGTGCTGATACCACCACGCGGCTCGACCCGGCGTCAGCGCGAGGTGCTCCGCTGCCGGCGCGCCACCGGCAGCGTCGCGGCCGCCGATCGTGACGTCGACGACAGGCGACAGCGCGAGCGCATGCGAAAGCCCGCAACCCCGATACATGTACATGCGGCGCGGGCTCGCGGTGTCGGTGTGGGCGATCGTGTGTTCGACGACGATGAACGACTGGCCGTGATAGAAGTGCAGGCGGGTCGTCGTGTCGTAGATGCCCGCGGTGACGACGTCGTCGTCTTCGCGCAGCGGCCGATGCCGGCCGTGCACGGCAATCACCGCGTGCAGCGGCCCGCGGCTTTCGATGTCGACCGCACGCGGCCGGAACGGGCCCGACAGGTAATCGGCTTCGGCGAGCGGATGGCGCTCGCGCGTGCGCGTCTTCTCCCAGCCCGCGTTGTTCCAGACCGAGCCCGTAAAGCGCTCCCAGTGCGCGACTGCACCGACGCGCAGCACGGGCCCGTCGTCGCGGCGTGCCACGATCACCGGCGTGCCGTCGATCTCGACCGCGTCGAAGAGCTGGCCGGTGCGACGCGAAACGATGGCGCGCAGCCTGCCGGTGGTGACGACGATCGCGTCCGCGCTTTCTTCGATGCGGATCGGATCGGCGACGACTGCCGCCGGCCGGTCGTTGGTCAGCCACACCTGGCGACGTCCGTTCGCCGGCAGATCGATCATGAAATCGAGCAGCGCCCAGCGCACGGAGTCGTCGCGGCCCCACCAGCGCGTGGTGGCGCCAATCTGGCTCGGGATCTCGCGGCCCTCGTCGTCGACGAGGCGCAGCGTCCGCACGTCGTCGACGAGGCCCTGTGGCAGCGGCACGCCCGAGCGCACCGGCCAGTGACGACGCTCGACACCGGCGTTGTCCTTGATTTCCAGCGGGACGGCGAAGCGGCCGGCGTCCCAGCGATAACCGTCGCCGCTCATCGGCGAGGCTGCAGTGTTCGCGTGGACGTCGGGCACCAGCGCCGCTCGCAGCAGCCACAACAGGACGCACAGGATATCGAGCATCGGCCGTCGATCAGTCCCGCAGCAGGCGAGGGTTGAGCCGCAACGCCCACACGATCGGTGGCGTGCGCCAGGCCCCGGTCACGAGCAAGAACACGCCGCGCTTGCGGTCGAACACCATGTCGTAATTCATGCCGAGCCGTTCGATCGCCGCCATCGGCAGGCGGCGATAGCGATTCGTATCTACATCGTAGACATAAGTGTCGGCGCGTTCGTCGCCAGCGCCGCGCGCGACGCACAGCAGAAAAAGCCCATGCCCCGAATCGTAGGCGACGGGCAGCGACTGGCCCGCCGGCGGCACGTCGCCGCCCGGTTCCCGCGCCTCCCACACGCCGCGATCCCCCGCGCGCGGTCCCGGTCGATAGAGCCACACTTTGTTCGTCTTGCGGTAATCGCCGAACACCGCGAACAGACCGCGCAGCGAATCGTATTCGAGACTGTGATGAATCTCGTGATGGGATTCCGGCGACGCGCGTTGCCAGCCATCGCGCGCCGGTCCCATTTCCCACACGCCGCCGCCGTAGACGACGAGTGTGTCGCGCTGACTGTCGTAGGCGGCGGACATCGCGAAGAAGCGCGGCGTGCGGTCCGGTTCATTGGTGTCGAAGGTGTCCCATTGACCGGTCTCGAGATCGTAGCGCCACGACAGATGGCGCGCGCGGCCGCGAAACTCTTTCGCTTTCGGGCTGTGGTCGGGTCGGGCAAGCACGACGAGCGCGTCACGCCCGGCGTCGTAGACGACCGTATCGTAGGTATGCATCGCCCACGGCCTCACGGCGTCGTCACCGGCGACGGCGCGGTTCTGCGCGTCGAGGCGATAGCTGTCCGGCGACGAGGCGGGATAGGGCGACGCCCAGCGGCGCGCATCGGGATCGAAGACGTGCACTTCGTTGTCCCAGTTCAGGCCGTGCGTATCCGAGCCGAACATCAGCAACAGCCCGCGTTTCTCGTCATACGCGGCGCCGGCATGGGTCTGCCGCCGCCAGTCGAGTCGCCACGGCTGGTGCAGCTTGACCCAGGTGTTCGGCGGGATGTCGTCGACGGTGCGCGCGGCGGGCAGATCCCGCTTCAGCATCAGCGCGTACTCGCGCGCGGCATCGCCGCGGAGCGGTAGCCTGTGTCGCGCGACCAGCGCCAACGCCCCGAGCAACACGCCCGCCACGACGCACGACCACAGAAGGCGGCGGCGCCAGTTTCGTCGCGGCGCGGGCATGGTCTTCATGAGCAGGAGACGGTTCGGACTGCGCCATACCTCAGCGGAATCGCGCGCGACTGGCAAGTGAAATCTTGAGTCGGGTGCGGTAGTCGTTCATGGTCCGGGGCTGCTGGTGCCGTTATCCCGCGAATGCCTCAGTTCGTGGTCGGCAGATCGTGGGGCCGGTGAAGGAGGCCCGACGGGAAGCTGGCGCGCGCGCCGCTCAGCGACGACACGTCATTGCCGTGACGGTTGCGTCGTGGCGCCGAGTCCGGTGGAGTGCGGCCTTGGCCGAGCGACATGACGAGCCGGCGATCCCTTCGAGGCGAGACACATGACCCTGCTGATCGAAAAGAACCTCGACGTCCCGATGCGCGACGGCGTGACGCTCGCGACCGATGTCTACCGACCCGCCGACGATGCGCGGCATCCCGTCGTGCTCTTGCGTCTGCCGTACAACAAGGAGCAGCCGGCGCTGCTGTTCCTTGCCGGCGACATCCTGCGCATCGCGCACGCGGGATATGCCGTCGTCGTGCAGGACTGTCGCGGCACGTGGCAGTCGGGAGGCGATTTCTCGCCGTACTTCCAGGAAGCGACGGACGGCGCCGACACGATCGCCTGGGCCGCCGCGCAGCCATGGTCGACGGGGGCGGTCGGGATGATGGGGGCGTCGTATTACGGCGCGACGCAGTGGCTCGCCGCGACCGAAGCCCCGCCGGCCCTGAAAGCCATGGCCCCGTTCATCACGACCGATCAGTACTACGACAAATGGACCTACCAGGGTGGCGCGTTCCAGCTC
>JADZCB010000334.1 GCA_020851775.1 Gammaproteobacteria bacterium | reverse complement strand
TGCTCGTCCGCATCACCGTGCGCGCCTCGTGCAGCGACACGCCCTTGCGCATCATCAGCTCGAAGTAGGCCGTCGAGTATTCGCGGAAACGTGCGTCGTGTTCGGGATTCACGAGTTCGAAATCGACACCGGGTTTCAGGCGCAACCCCAGGCTCGCGATGCGCGCCTCGAGCACGGACGGACGGGCGATGACGACCGGGCGCGCGATCTCCTCGTCGATCACGGTCTGCACCGCACGCAGGATGATCGCCTCCTCGCCGTCGGCATAGACGATCCGCCTGGGCTCCTGCTTGGCGCGCTCGAACACCGGCTTCATCAGGATCACGGACTGGAAAATGAACTTGCTCAATTGATCGCGGTAGGCGTCGAGATCTGCGATTGGCCGCGTCGCGACACCACTGTCCATCGCCGCCTGCGCAACGGCCGGTGCGAGCGTCGTGATGAGGCGCGGATCGAAAGGTTTGGGGATCAGGTATTCGCGGCCGAATTTCAGTGACTCGCCGGCATAGGCGGCCATCACGACGTCGGAGGCCTCCTGCATCGTCAGTTCGGCGAGCGCTTCGACGCAGGCAAGCTTCATCTCTTCGGTGATGGTCCGCGCCCCGACGTCGAGCGCGCCGCGGAACATGTACGGGAAGCACAGCACGTTGTTGACCTGGTTCGGATAGTCTGAGCGGCCGGTGGCGACGATGGCGTCGGATCGTGCCGCAAGGACTTCTTCGGGCAGGATCTCGGGCGTCGGATTCGCCAGCGCGAGGATGATCGGATCGCGCGCCATCATGGCGACCATTGCGCCGGACAGCACACGCGGCCCAGACAGGCCGAGGAAGATGTCGGCACCCCGGATGGCTTCGGCCAGGGTGCGTGCAGTGGTGTCGGCGGCGTACGCCTCCTTGTGCGGATCCATCTGCTCCTTGCGGCCGCGATAGATCACGCCCGCCTTGTCGACGACGAGCATGTGCAGGCGCGGCAGCCCCATCGATTCCAGCAACCGCAGGCACGCGGTCGCGGCCGCGCCGGCGCCCGTACACACCAGCCGCACGTCTTCTATGCGCTTGTCGATGAGCCGCAGCGCGTTGCGAATCGCCGCGGCGGCGATGATTGCCGTCCCATGCTGATCGTCATGGAACACCGGAATGCCGATGCGCTCACGCAACTGCTGCTCGACGTAGAAGCATTCCGGCGCCTTGATGTCCTCGAGGTTGATGCCGCCGAAGGTCGGTTCGAGGCCGGCGATGATGTCGACGAGACGGTCCGGATCGGTCTCGTTGATTTCGATGTCGAAGACGTCGATGCCGGCGAACTTCTTGAAGAGGACCGCCTTGCCTTCCATGACCGGCTTCGCGGCGAGCGGGCCGATGTCGCCAAGACCGAGCACGGCGGTCCCGTTGGTGACGACGGCGACGAGATTCCCCCGGTTGGTGTACTGCGCCGCCGCCGCGGCATCTGCGGCGATGGCTTCGCACGGGGCGGCCACCCCCGGCGAATACGCGAGCGCGAGATCGCGCTGGTTCGCCAGTGGTTTCGTCGCCGTGATCTCGGTTTTACCGGGCCGCGGCAACTCGTGGTAGTAGAGTGCGTTCTTGTAAAGTTGATCGTCCATCTCGGATCTCCGGCCGCGCGTGAACGGGATTTGCCTGCGCGTAAAAACTCAGCGGAACGGCGGCATCCCACCGCCCGGCGGGAACTGGCCACGCATGCCGCGCATCAGCGCCTGCAGGCCGCCCTTCTTCGACACCTTCTTCATCATGCGCTGCATGTTGTCGAACTGCTTCAACAGCCGGTTGATGTCCTGGACGTCGGTTCCGGAACCCGCCGCGATGCGCTTCTTGCGGCTGGACTTGATGATCGCCGGGAAGCGGCGCTCCTGCGGCGTCATCGAATCGATGATCGCAGCCAGCCGCGTCATCTCCTTGTCGTTGACGCGATTCTTCATCTGCTCGGGCAATTCGGACACGCCCGGCAGTTTCGTGAGCAGCGCCGACAGCCCGCCCATGTTGCGCATCTGATCGATCTGCTCGCGAAAATCCTGCAGATCGAAACCTTTGCCCTTCGAGATCTTCTCAGCGACCTTGGCCGCCTTCTGCTTGTCGACCTTCTGCTCGACTTCCTCGATCAGCGTCAGCACGTCACCCATGCCGAGGATGCGCGACGCCATGCGATCGGGATGGAACGGCTCGAGCGCGTGCAGCTTCTCACCGACGCCGAGATACTTGATCGGCTTGCCGGTGACGTGGCGCACCGAGAGAGCCGCGCCGCCACGGGCGTCGCCGTCCGCCTTGGTGAGCACGACACCGGTCAGCGGCAAGGCGTCGTTGAAGGCCTGCGCGGTCCGCACCGCATCCTGGCCCATCATCGAATCGATGACGAAAAGCGTTTCATGTGGCGTCAGCGCGGCGTGCAGCGCGCGGATCTCGTTCATCATCGCCTCGTCGATCGTCAGGCGACCTGCCGTATCGACGATCAGCACGTCCTTCAACTGCCGGCGTGCCTGATCGAGCGCCGCGCCCGCGATCTGCGTCGGTGACTTGCCCGCCTCGCTCGGATAGCAGTCGACTCCAACCTCGCCGGCGAGAATCCGCAACTGTTCGATCGCGGCGGGACGGTAGACGTCGCAGCTCACCATCGCGACGTTCTTGCGCTCATTCTCCTTGAGCCGCTTGGCGAGTTTGGCCGCGCTCGTCGTCTTGCCCGAGCCCTGCAGACCCGCCATCAGCACGACGATGGGCGGCTGCGCGGCGAAGTCGAGACCGACTCCCGCCTCGCCCATCAGATCGGTGAGTTCGTCGCGCACGACGCGGATCAGGGCCTGGCCCGGCGTCAAGGTGCCGATGACTTCCTGACCAAGCGCGCGTTCCCGTACCCGCTCGACGAACGTCCGGACCACGGGCAAGGCGACGTCGGCCTCGAGCAGCGCCATGCGTACTTCGCGCAGCGTGGCGTCGATGTTTTCCTCGGTCAGCCGGGCTTCGCCGCGCAGGCGCTTGACGATGCCGGTCAACCGTTCACTGAGATTGTCGAACATGACGAATATTTCCAGAGTTCTTCGGGGGACGATATTTCACCAGGCTTCCATGACCTCGGTGTACGGGAAATGCAGGCCGGCCGTGGCCCAGACTTCGGCGACACGGCGGACCACGGGTTCCGACTGGTGCATCCAGTCCGGGTGCCGTTGCCGGTTGTCGAAGACTTCGAAAGGTTCCGGCTGCGGATGACGATGGCCGAAGCGGTAATAGAACGCGCGCACGAGTTCCTCCATGCGCGCCTTGCCGTAGGCGACGACCGTGATGTCGCGATTGGCCGACAGGCCCGTCGTCGCCACGTAGTAGTGATAGAGTTCCCAGTACTTCAGATATGCATCGAAGTACGGCATCTTCGCGATGTCCTCGAGCGGCACGCCGATGTAGGCGAGATCGCGCCGCACCCATTCCTCGATGTTGCCGCGCACGCGAAAGCGCCCGTCCGCGGGCCAGCCACCCGATTTTTCATACGTCGAGATGCATGACGTCACCGGGTGACGCACCGTGAAGATGTTCTCGACCGCCTGGCCGAGCACGCGGTGGAAGAAGCCACCGGCATAGGTGCCTTTCGTCAGTTTCTTCGGCACGACGATCTTGCCGGAATGCGGCCGATTGCGGCCGAAATAGAGCTCGACCATCGTCAGGTATTCGGCCATCGTCTGCAGGCTCGTCATCCACGTGTTCAGGCCGCGTTCGAAGCGGAACGGGCCGGCGTCCGGGAAACCGTCGTGCGCGATCACGTTCGGCACCCGATCGGGGTGATAGCCGAGCGCGCGGAAGATCTCTTTCGTCAGATAGGACCCGCCATTGCGCGGCACGCCGATGACATTGACGAAATGGAACCTGAGCTGAAGATCCCTGATCGGTTCGACGTTGCCCGTCATCAACGCGACCAGCAGTTCGTAGGCGCGCGCGATTGCGCGTTGTCCGAGTGGCGCGGCGAGCACCGACGCGGCATTGGCGCCGGCGGACTGCAGCAGACGCGCCTGTTCACTGGTCAGGGCTTCGGAGAGCTGATCGCCCCAGATCGCCCCTTCGAACGGGATGTCGGCGACGAGGTGGTGCAGGAAGTCGATGAAGATCGGGGAGACCGGCAGTTCGCGGTCACTCAGTTTGATTTCGACGCCCATGATCGGATTCCGCTGCGATGACGCAGTCTACGGAGCCCCCCCGGGCGCATCAAGCAGCGCTCAGCCGGCAGCGGCGCGGGCGACGTCGGCCTCGAGCAGGCGCTGGAAATTGTCGAGCGACATCAGATGCGCGTAGAGACGCGACAGATGCCCCTGTCCCATCAGGCGCGCGATCTGCGTGGGTTCCAGCGCATTCAGGCGCGCTTCGACGACACGCCACATCCCGGACACGCGCTTGCGCTGGCCACGGACAGGATGGATGTCGGCTTCGAAAGGCTCGAGCAGATCGAGTTCGGCGACGATCGCACAGAAGGCTTCGGTCTGGCGCATCGCGACGTCGATTTCCTCGATGAATCGCTGCAGTTCGTGCCAGCGGGGTGTCGGCTCGCCACGCGCATCGAAAAGGTGCGGCGGCGTGTCGGCGAGACCGGCTTCATCGACGCAGATCACGGATTGCATGTCCGATCCGTCGGCGCGCACGCGTGCGGTACAGAAGGGATAGCGTCGCACGTAGGCCGGACAGTAATACGCCGGCAGCCAGTCGCCGGCGGCGTCGACGCAGAGGTTGCGTCCGGGTTCGAACCCCGTCACGACCAGTGGCTGCCAGGAGCGGTCCTCGGTCTGGCTGAACACGATTGGATTACTGCGTGAGGCAGCGACGAATTCCGGTAACGTCAGGTGAACCGCGTGCAACCCGGCCGCGAAGCGCGCGACCTGCGGCGCGATCCCGCGTTCGCGGTGCCGCTGCCGATCGAGCAGCATCAATGACGCATAGCCGGGCGGTACGGCCAGCCGCTCGCTCATCGACGCGCGATATCCCGGTTCAGAAGCAGTCTGCGGGGTCCGCCGCGGGGGTCGGATCGCTGTTCAGCGGATTCGCCGGATCGTTGAAATCGATCTCGATCGGATCGCTGCCCTGCCGTGCGAAACCACCCTTGCCCTGATCGAAGGGCGTGTCGTCGACGCTGATTCCGCCCTGGTGGACCTTGAAGTACACGCCCTGCTGCGTGCCCGTGCCGAGATCCGGACAGCCGTCGGTGCAGTCGATCACTTCGAGATCGGTGCCGCGGATGCCGATTGTCGCGACAGCCGTGCGGTAGCTCACGGCGTGCTGGTTGCGCTTGCCGATCAGACCCGTGACCGCCCGGAAACCGCCCTTCAGCAGGCTGAACACGCTGCGGCTCTCTTCAGGCTGCTCCGAGTAGTGGTAGTCGGTGATCTGGAAACGTGTATTCGGTCGCAGCACGACGTAGCCGCCGTCGGCAAGCTTGATACGCGCGAAACTGCTGGTCGCGGTGATCACCGTGTCGCCGGCATTCACGGACTGACCTTGATCGAGCCGACGCAGCTCGCCCTCGGCCGTTGCCGCCGATGCGCGACCCACGACCTTGACGACTTCGCCGGCCCCGGTCGCGGCGTGCGCTGCCGGCACGGCAAACGCGCCGGCGATGATCAGGAACGCCGCGCGCATGGTAGGTCCGACGAAACTCGTGCTCATGCGTGTCACGCCTCTGTTCGATCTACTCGCACATCTGCCCATTGTTCGATTTTTGCGCGACGAGATCGTCGCCGCCTTCGCCCTCTTCTCCGTCGACCGCGACGTTGTCCTTGTTCTTCTTCTTGTCGTCGTCTTGCTCCGAGTCGCCGAACTCATTGACGATCGGCGTCTGGAAGACCGTCTGCAGCGTATCGCGCGCGGCGACTTCGCCGATGAAGCCCGTCGTCACGATGTTGCCGATGCCGGTGGTGCCGCCACCGGTGCTGAACAGGATGTTCTGATGACCGATGTCGATTTTGCCGTTGCGACCGATCGCGATGCCCCCCAGATGAGGCGCGACGGGGAGACCCAGGTTGCCGATGATCATGGTCGTGCCAGGCAACTTCGAGAAATGATCACGATTGGTGAAGACCGGCCCGTCACCGAAGAGCGTGAGTGGCGTCGCGTCCTCGACGTGGATGACGGCGTTCGGCGAATACGCCGAGAATTGCGCGAGAAATTCATTGCCGATCGAGCTTTCGCCATACACGCCGGGTCCGAGGTCCAGCGTGCCATCGGTCATGAAGACGACGTACGGGCTGTCGGGATCGAGGAACGCCAGGCCATCGGCGAAAACGAGGCCGTTCTGCGCACGAAACACTGCGTTCGGACCCGTGGTCGCCACGCCGTTGTAGCGCGGCAGCGGGATCGTGCCGCCGTCCGGGCGCACGGCGTGCGACAGAAACAGCAGCGACACACTGTCGCCCAGTTCTGGTGGCAGATTGAGATCGTCGATGATCGTCATGCCCTGCACGGTCAGCGAGCCGCCGCCGATGTCGACCAGCGCATTGCGTGCGAACAATGATCCAGCGACGACGACGTCGCCCTGCGCTTTCAGCTTGAAGGCGCCGAACAGGCCGAAGCCCGACTCGCCGGACGCGTTGCCGAAGCGGCCATCGCTACCGAAGTTCTCGCCGGAACCCGGCCGCAGGATCGTCGGGCCCGTGTGGGCGGAATTGTCGATCGCGACGTCCGGCGTGCCTCCGTCGTAATCGGCGAAGGCGATGTCGGGCGACTTCGTGCGCACCGAGATCGGGCCGCTCCCCAGGCTGCCGAGTGTCACGACCGGCGCATCGAGCAGGCCCGAGGCGCCTGTCCAGATGCCGCCAGGGCCGCCGA
>JADZCB010000333.1 GCA_020851775.1 Gammaproteobacteria bacterium | reverse complement strand
GGTGCGACGTATGCGCCGACCGATCTGATCGATCCCGTATCCGCACTGACCGGCGTGCCGCCGGAACTGCGCGAGAGCGAACACGTGTTCTTCAGACTCGGGGATTTCGAAGATGTGTTGCGTGGCTGGCTCATGCGCAACGATCTGCAATCCGGCGTCGTCAACAAGCTGAACGAATGGTTCGACGCCGGCCTGCAGGATTGGGACATCTCGCGCGACGCGCCGTATTTCGGCTTCGAGATCCCGGGCTTCGAGAACAAATATTTCTATGTGTGGCTCGACGCGCCGATCGGCTACTTCGCGAGTTTCCGCCACCTGTGCGATCGCGCCGGCCTGGATTTCGACGCCTTCGTCGGTCCCGACAGCACCGCCGAGATGTACCACTTCATCGGCAAGGACATCATGTACTTTCACACGCTGTTCTGGCCGGCGATGCTGAAAGGGTCGGGCTTCCGTCTGCCGACGAACGTCTTCGTGCATGGTTTCCTGACCGTCGACGGCCAGAAGATGTCGAAGTCGCGCGGCACCTTCATCACCGCGCGGACCTATCTCGAGCACCTGAATCCCGAGTACCTGCGTTACTACTTCGCGGCGAAACTCGGACCGGCGATCGACGACATCGATCTGAACCTCGAAGACTTCCAGCTCCGCGTCAATGCCGATCTCGTCGGCAAGGTCGTCAACATCGCGAGCCGCTGCGCGGGCTTCGTGACCCGGCTGTCCGACGGCCGGGTCGCCGCCGAAGACGATGACCCGGCGTTGCTCGAGCGCGTGCGCGGCGCGGCCGACGCGATCGCGGCGGCCTACGAGGGCCGCGACTATGCAAGGGCGATGCGCGAAATCATGGCCCTCGCCGATCTGGTCAATCAGTACGTCGATCGGCGCAAGCCCTGGGTGCTCGCGAAGGATCCCGCCGCGAACGCCGAGCTCGCGCGCGTCTGTGCGACGGGTCTGCGTGCCTTCCGGCTGCTGATGATCTACCTGAAACCCGTGCTGCCGCTGCTGGTCACCGCCGCGGAGCGTTTCCTGCGCAGTGCACCGCTCGCATGGTCGGCGCTCGACGAACCGTGGGGTGACGCCGGTATCGAAAGCTATCAACCGCTGCTCACCCGTATCGATCCCGCAAAGGTACAAGCCATGATTGAAGCGACGAAGGCCGCTGCCGCGGCGCCGTCGGCCACCGCGTCCGCCACGCCGGCTGCGACCGACACCATTTCCATCGACGACTTCTCCCGCATCGACCTGCGCATTGCGCGCGTCGTCGATGCGCAACCGGTCGAGGGCGCCGACAAACTCGTGCGCCTCGAACTCGATCTCGGCGGCACGCGGCGGCAGGTGTTCGCCGGCATCAAATCGGCATATGCACCGGAGGCGCTGATTGGGCGTCTCGTCGTCTGCGTCGCGAACCTCGCGCCGCGCAAGATGCGCTTCGGCGTGTCGGAAGGCATGGTGCTCGCCGCGAGCGGCGACGGGCCCGGCATCTTCCTGCTCGACGCCGACGATGGCGCGGCGCCCGGCATGCGGGTGAAGTAGGGACGCCGATTGCCGATGCCGGCAGCCGCGACGGACACGACCAGCGCGCAGATCCTCGCTCTGTTGCCGCGGATGGAATGCGGTGCCTGTGGCGTTGCAGGTTGCGCACCGTACGCCGCCGCGCTCGCGGACGGCGCGATCGCGCCGGATGCATGCCCGCCGGGCGGCGCGTTGCTCGCCCAGCGCTTGCGCCGCCTGCGCGGCGTGCCACGTGCACCGACGCGCGAGGAATTCCTCGCGCCGCTGCCCGTGCCGCAGCGCGCGCACATCCGTGCGGCCGACTGCATCGGCTGCACCAAGTGCCTCGATCCGTGTCCGACCGACGCAATCGTCGGCGCCCGCCAGCAATTGCACGGCGTGCTCGATGACGACTGCACGGGCTGCGGCCTGTGCCAGCCGCCGTGTCCGGTCGACTGCATCGAACTCGGCCCGGATCCGGATGCGCCGGTGCCGGCGCCGGCCGCGACGCGCGACGCGTTGGCCCGCGGCCCGGAAATCGACGCCTGCACCGCCTGCGGGAAGTGCGCGCCGGCCTGCCCCGCAGGCCTCGATCCGATGCATCTCGCCCGGGCGCTGCGCGGACTCGATCTCGAACGTGCGAACACGCTGTCGCTCGCGCGGTGCACCGAGTGTGGCGCCTGCGATGCGGTGTGTCCGCCGCGCATTCCGCTGACGGCCCATTTCACGCACGGCAGGCATCTGGCCGCTGCAGACGCCGCGGGTGCGCTACGTGCGACGCACGCCGCCGCGCGGTACGCCGCTGCCACGCGGCGCCGTGCCGGCGCTCCAGCCACAGGTCTCGTCGCACTGACCACGCCGCCGGTCGATCGCGCCGCGGCAGCGGCTGGTGTCGCGGCGGCACTTGCGCGCTCGCGCGCGCGGCACGGCGCATGAACCGGCGCCGCGCGGGCCTCATTTTCAAGCGGCTCGCCGAGCGCGATCCGGCGCCGCAGACCGAGCTCGTCTATCGCACGCCGTTCCAATTGCTGATCGCCGTGATCCTCTCCGCACAGGCAACGGACGTCAGTGTCAACAAGGCGACGGTCGCGCTTTTTCGCGACGCGCCGACGCCGGCGCGCATGCTCGCGCTCGGCGATGCGGGCCTGAAGGAGTACATCAAGACCATCGGCTTGTTCAATGCGAAGGCGCGCCACATCCTCGCCACTTGCGGTGCGCTGCTCGAGCGGCACGGCGGCGAAGTGCCGCGCGAACGCTCGGCGCTCGAAGCGCTGCCGGGGGTAGGGCGCAAGACGGCGAACGTCGTGCTGAACGTCGCCTTCGGCGAGCCCACGCTCGCCGTCGACACCCATATCTTTCGCGTCGCGAATCGCACCGGGCTCGCGCCCGGACGCACGCCGCTCGAGGTCGAGCGCGGTCTGCTTGCCGTGATCCCGCCGCGTTACCTCCAGCATGCGCACCACTGGTTGATTCTGCATGGCCGCTACACGTGCACCGCGCGCAATCCGCGCTGCGGCGTCTGCCCGATAGCGATCTGGTGTGAATGGCCGGAAAAATCCCGCTATGCTGCCGTGGAATCGCGGCCAACGCGGGTGCGCAACGAGGGCTAGGCATGTTCGTCGACTCGCGTGATGGTGCGCGTCGCTACTTTCTCGATGTCTGGCGCAAGCTCGTCGAACGCGCACCGCTGTCGCCGCTGGAGTCGATGATCGCACACGTGATCGAGCGGCATCCCGAATATCACGAACTGCTGCGCGAGGGTGAAGCCCTGCTGGCGCAGGATTTCGGCCATGACGAGCCTGCGCACAACCCGTTTCTGCATCTTGGGCTGCACGTCGCGCTCGCCGAACAGGTCGGCGCCGATCGGCCGCCTGGCGTGCGGGCCGTCCATGCGAAACTCTGCGCTCAGGGCGACGTGCATGCCGCCGAGCATCGCATGATCGAATGTCTCGCCGAAGTGCTGTGGCAGGCCCAGAAGAGCGGCCGCATGCCGGACGAACAGGCCTATCTCGCGGCACTGGAGCGGATCGCGTGAGCATCGCCGCCGGCGGGGGTGCCGACGCCTGCGGCTATACCGAGGACCAGCTCGCCGCGATGCTCGCGGAGCTCACGCACGATTTTGCGAGCTCGCTCGACGTCGAAGAGACGTTGCAACACGCGGTCGATCAGATCATCCGCCACCTGCACGCCGAAGCGGCATCCATTTTCCTGCTCGACGACGCGCGCCGCGCGCTGGTCTGCCGCAAGTGTGCGGGACCGGTCGATATCACGGGCCTGCGCCTGCAGAAGAACGAAGGAATCGTCGGCGAGTCCGTCCGCACCGGGCGTGTGCAGATCGTTCGCGACGTCGCCGAGCACGCGAGTTTCGCCGCCGGGGTCGACCAGGGGACGGGCTTCGTCACCCGCTCGATCCTCTGCGCGCCACTGACCGTGCGTGGCGAAACGATCGGGGCGCTCGAACTGATGAACAAGCGCAGCGGGGACGGGTTGTTCGCCGGCGCCGACCTGCATCTCGCGACGACGGTGGCGGCGGCGGCGGCGCTCGCGATCCACAATGCGCGCATGGCCGCCGCACTGGTCGAGCAGGAACGCGTGCGCAAGGAGCTCGAACTGGCGCGCGAGATCCAGTTGAGTCTGCTGCCGACCGGCGTCGAGGACGGCTTGCCGATCCGCGGCATCAACATGCCGGCACGCGAGGTGTCCGGTGATTTCTACGATTACTTCCGGCTGCCCGACGGTCGTGTCTACTTCAGTATCGCGGACGTGGCCGGCAAGGGGATGAATGCCGCGCTGCTGATGGCGAAGACGACCAGCCTCCTGCGTTGCCTCGCCAAGCGGATCGACGACCCTGGCGAACTCCTGTCGCGCGTCAACGACGAAATCTGCGAGACCGCGTCGCTCGGCATGTTCGTGACGATCGTCGCCGGCTTTCTTGACCCGCGCACGCGACGCATCGCGCTTGCGAACGGGGGTCACCTGCCACCGTTCCAGCGCGCGGCAGCGGGCCGCTACATCGATCTGCCGCCCCAGATGCCGCCGCTCGGCATCGTCGCCGGCCTGGTCTATCCGACGGACACGCTGGTACTCGATGGCGGCTGCGTTTATCTTTTCACCGACGGGCTGACCGAGTCGCTGGACGGGGAAGGCCACCAGCTCGGGCTGAGCGGTTTGCGGCGCTTGCTCGACGAGGTGGCGGGAACGCCGGCGGATCTGCGGCTGTTGGCACTCGTCACCGAACTCGAGGCGGCCGGCCGCCGCTTCAACGACGACATCACGATGCTCTTGATCGAACTCGACGAACCTTTACTGGCGCTGCGCGTCCAGGCCGATCCGCGCGAACTCGCGCAGGTCCGCACGACCGTGCAGGAGACCGCCGAAGCCGCGGGCTGCGGCACGAAATGCGCGGCGGACATCGTCATGGCCGTCAACGAAGCGTGCATGAACATCATCCAGCACGGCTACAAGGGTGACCCGGCAGGCACCATCGATCTCGAGATTCGCCGCGACGGCGATGCGCTCGAAGTCTGGCTGCGCGATCGGGCGCCGGCGGTCGACCCCGTGGACATCAAGCCACGTCCACTCGAGGAACTGCGGCCCGGCGGTCTCGGGACTTTCTTCATCCGCGAGGCGATGGACGACTGTACTTACGGTAATCTCGGTGCATGCGACGGCAACTACGTGCGCATGACCAAACGCATCGTCCAATGAGCGTCGCGGTGACCCCCCCGGCGGCCACGACCACGGAACCCCGTCCATGAGCTACAAGGTCACTACCGATAGCGGCTATGCGATCGTCCATCTGTCCGGTGACATCGATCTGTCGTGCTCGCCCGAGGCACGCAAACTGATTCTCGAGCGACTTGCCGCCGGCAAGCATACGCTCGTCGATCTTTCCGGCGTCACCTACATCGACAGTTCGGGGATCGCGAGCCTCGTCGAAGGCTATCAGACGGCGCGCAAGAAGAACCTGCAGTTCGGTCTGATCGCGGTCAGCGAAGCCGCGATGAGCGTGCTGGAGCTCGCCCGTCTCGACAAAGTCTTTCCGATCCACGCTTCGGTTGCCGATCGCGTGAAATAGCGGCGTTGCGCGCCGTGCAACAACTGGCTTCGGGCATCGGGCGCGCGGCGACGGCTGTGGTCGAGGAGGTCGGCTACTACGTCGCGCTGATCGTCGAATCCACCTTCTGGCTGTTCTTCGGCATGGCCCGCGGCCAGCCCGTCCGGCTCGCGGCGATCGTTGCGCAGATGCGGGAAGCGGGCGTCGCTGCGGTGCCGATCGTCTTCATGCTGTCGTTCGCGATCGGCGTGATGCTCGCGATCCAGGGCATCCATACGCTCAGGCAGTACGGTGCCGAGACGCAGGTGGTGCTCGGCATCGCGCTGTCCGTCACGCGCGAGTTCGGCCCGCTGATCACCGGCGTGCTGGTCGCCGGCCGTTCGGGCTCCGCGCTCGCCGCCCGGATCGGGTCGATGCAGGTGAATCAGGAAATCGATGCGCTGCGCGTCATGGGGATCAATCCCGTGCGTTATCTCGCCTCACCTGCCGTCATCGCCCTGGTGGTGATGATGCCGCTGCTGACGCTCTTCGCCGATCTGACCGCGCTGTTCGGTGGCGCGGTCTTCTGCAGTCTCGAGCTCGGGATGAGCCAGTTCGCGTTCTGGGACGAAGCGCTGTCCCTGATCACCGTCGACGATGTCGCGCAGGGCCTCGTGAAGAGCGTCGTTTTCGGGCTCATCGTCGCGGTCGTCGGCATCGCGAACGGTTTCGGCGTCAGCGGCGGCGCCGAAGGCGTGGGGCGGGCGACGACGCGCGCGGTGGTGCTGTCGATCAGCTATCTCGTGCTGGCCGACATGCTGTTCACCTACTTCCTGAACCGATGAACGCGCCGTCACCGGCGATCGAAGTCGAAAACCTGGTCGCCGGCTACGGCAACCGACGCATCCTCCATGACGTTACGCTGCGCGTCGGCAGTGGAGAAATAATGATCATCATGGGCGGCAGTGGTTCGGGCAAAAGCACGCTGTTGCGCAACCTTCTGGGCCTCGATCGGCCGAGCAGCGGGACGATCCGTCTGCTCGGGCGGGACACCGGGCGGCTCAACGCCGCGGAGCGC
Source organism: Gammaproteobacteria bacterium (assembly GCA_020851775.1). Taxonomy (GTDB): domain Bacteria; phylum Pseudomonadota; class Gammaproteobacteria. The sequence continues at coordinate 2,704 of JADZCB010000333.1, read as the reverse complement.
CTCGAACTGCAGAGGAATATCGGCGTGTCCTTCCAGGGCGGTGCGCTGCTCAGCTCATTGACCGTCGGTGAGAACGTCGCACTGCCGCTGCGCGAACATGCGAGGCTCGCGGACGAGACGATTGGGGTGATGGTGCGGGTCAAGCTCGAAGTGGTGAATCTCGGCGGCTTCGAGCACATGATGCCGGCGCAGCTTTCGGGCGGCATGGTCAAGCGTGCGGCACTGGCACGCGCGCTCGCGATGGATCCGAAGCTCCTGTTCTTCGACGAACCTTCGGCAGGTCTCGATCCGGTCGTGTCGTCCGAACTCGACGATCTGATCCTGAAGCTGCGCGATGCGCTCGGCATGACCGTCGTCGTCGTCACGCACGAACTCGAGAGCGCCTTCAAGATTGCGGATCGCATCACCGTATTGGATCATGGCAAGGTATTGATCAGCGGAACGGTCGACGACGTGCGCAACGCCGATTCGGAGCGTGTCCAGGACCTGTTGCACCGGCGCTCGCGCCCGGTGCACCTGTCCGCCGATGACTACATGCGTCGGCTGGCTGGCGAATGAACGGCCGTCGTTCGGGACGTCGCGTGGCTGACGGCAGTCGATGAAGCGCGACAACGTCAATTACGCAGTCGTCGGCGTCTTCGTGCTGCTCGTGTTTGCGGCTTTCATCGCGCTGATGTTCCGCCTCACGGGCCACGCGGGTCCCGCCGATCACTATGTCGTCCACTATGCCAACGTCACCGGGCTGAAGTTCGGGACCGGTGTTTTCTACGAGGGCTATCAGGTCGGGCAGGTCGAACGAATCACCCCGGTGCAACTCGAACGCGGCGTCCACTACAAGCTCGATCTGAGTGTCGAGCAGGGCTGGCGCATCCCGGCCGACAGCGTGGCAGAGGTCGTCGCGTCGGGCCTCATCTCGCAGGTGCAGATCCAGATTCAGCAGGGCGACAGCGCACGCAGTCTGGAACCGGGCATGGAAATCCGCGGCATCGAGCAGCGGGACCTGTTCTCGGCACTGTCGGCCGCGGCGAGCGGCATCAACGATCTGTCGCAGACCGGCGTCGCGCCGGTGTTGCGCACTCTCGATGCGCGCATCACCGAGGTCGCAGACGAACTCGTCGATTTCCGGCGGCGCGATCTCAGTCCGCTGGTGCGAGGCCTCCATCAGCATCTGAACGGTGAACTCGTGCCACAGGCTGCGCGCACGCTGGCGAGCCTCGATGCGAGTGCCGCACGTCTCGAACGCATCCTCGGCTCCGACAACGAGCGCCGTATCGGCGAACTGCTGCAGCACGCCGACCAGGTCGCGCTCGGGCTCGGCGACCTCGTCCAGCGTGTCGAGCAGACGCGTCAACAGATGGACGGCGTGCTGCACGATCTCGACGCCCTGATCGCGCGCAACGACGCGGCGGTCGACGAGGCGGTCGCGCATGCGCGCGCGGCCCTGGCGAAACTCGACTCCTCGCTCGGCGTCGTCGATGAGCGGATCGGCAGCGTGATGTATCACCTCGAAGGCAGCGCCCAGCAGACGCACGAACTGACCCGCGCGCTGCGTCAGAATCCCGCGCGTCTCCTGCGCAGCGATGCCGTGCCGGCCACGGCGGTGCCGCCGTGACGAAACGCGCGGCCACGATCCTCGCGTTGCTCGGCAGCCTGCTCGTGGCCTGTGCCGGAGTCGATCCGCTGCCGGCCGAATTGCATGTGCCGCTGCCGCCGGTTGCTGCACCCGATCCGGCCGGACCGGCGCTCGGCGTGTGGCGTGTCGCGCCGTTTGCGGCGGCGGGTCCCTATCGAGAGCGTGCGATGGTGTACTCGGAAGACGACGGCGCGACGCTGCGCCAGCATCCGCATCAGTTCTGGCTGGACAGCCCGGCTGCGCTGTGGCGGGACGCCCTGATCGTCGGCTTGCGGGAGGCCGCGCTCGGCACGCGCGTCGTGGCGGCGGCCGATGCCGGCGCGCGCTATGAAGTCCGCGGGCGTGTGCTCGCATTCGATCGTCTGGTGTCGGGCACCGCTTCCACGGCGCGGCTCGCGCTCGAACTCGAAGTGATTGACACTGGTACGCGGGAAGTACGGTTGAGCCGTCGCTACGAAGCACGGCAACCCGCGGTCGATAACGACGCAAGAGGCATGGCGGCCGCGGCCGCCACGGCACTGGCGACGATAAATCGTCGCTTCGTCACGGACGTCCGGGAAGCGCTCACCGCGCCGTGACGGCGCGACGGCGCATTGCGGGCGGACGGGCACGCGAAGGTCGGCATCGAGCGGGGGCGAACATGGGGAATCTGACGACGCGAATGCGCGAGCACGGGGTGCGGATCGGTCTGTGCATCGTCGTGCTGTTCGTTTTCATCGTACATGCCGCCGGCTGGGCCAGGATCGGCTTCATCGATCAGATCGAGAACATCCTCTACGACCAGCGCCTGCGGTTGACGATGCCGAACTCGCAGGAGCAACGCATCGTCATCATCGATATCGACGAACGCAGCCTGACCGCGGAAGGGCGCTGGCCATGGGGCCGCGACAAGCTCGCCGAACTGGTGCGCCGCGCGTTCGAGGATTACAAGGTCGCCCTGCTGGGCTTCGACATCGTCTTTGCCGAACCGGACACGAGTTCGGGGCTGAACGTGCTGGACGGCCTCGCCGATAGCGCCTTTGACGGCGATCCGAACTATCGGGCGACGCTCGAGCGTCTGCGTCCGAGTCT
>JADZCB010000332.1 GCA_020851775.1 Gammaproteobacteria bacterium | reverse complement strand
GTCGGACGCACCGGCGCATTGACGCCGGTCGCGCGGCTGCAGCCCGTCCACGTCGGTGGCGTGACGGTGACAAACGCGACGCTGCACAACGCGGACGAGCTTGCGCGCAAGGACGTACGCGTCGGTGACACCGTGATCGTGCGGCGTGCCGGCGACGTAATCCCCGAGATCGTGCGGGTGGTGCCCGACCGACGCCCGCCGGGCACGTCGCCGTTCGTGATGCCGGACGCCGTGCCTGACCAGCTCATCACCCAGCGCGTCCAGCGGCTGATCCATTTCGCGTCGCGCCGGGCCATCGACATCGAAGGCCTCGGCGACAAGCTCGTCGATCAGCTCGTGCGAGCGGGCCTCGTCGAGACACCGGACGATCTCTACGCGCTGCGCATCGCGGATCTCGCGGCACTGGAGCGCATGGGGCAGAAGTCGGCCGAGAACCTGCACGCCGCGCTCGATCGCAGCAAATCGACGACGCTGCCACGGCTGCTGCATGCGCTCGGCATTCGCGATGTCGGTGAAGCGACGGCCCGTGCACTCGCCGCGCATTTCGGCACGCTCGCGCGCCTGATGCACGCCGACGCGACTGAACTCGAAGAGGTGCCGGACGTCGGGCCAATCGTCGCCGGTCACGTCGCGGCATTTTTTGCCGACGATGCCAACCGCCGGCTCATCGCCGCATTGCGTGCGGCCGGCATGCAGTGGCCGGAAAGTGCACCACGGCCCGCGATCACGTTGCCGCTGAACGGTTTGATCGTCGTGCTGACGGGGACGCTCGACACGCTGACGCGCGAGGAGGCGACGGCCCGCCTGCAGGCGCTCGGCGCGAAGGTCGCCGGCAGCGTGTCGCGCAAGACATCGGTGGTGATCGCAGGCGCGGACGCGGGTTCCAAGGCGCGCAAGGCCGAAGAGCTGGAGGTTCCGATCGCGGACGAGGCGTGGTTGCAGTCGCTGCTGGCCGCACCGGAGGCGGCCGCGCGTCTCCTCGCCGATCTCAATCGTCCGGCGTGACGACCTGGTTGCGGCCGCGCACCTTCGCGCGGTAGAGCTGCTTGTCGGCGCGTTCGAGCAGATCGACCGAGCCGTCACCCGGCGCAAATTCGGCGACGCCGACACTGACGGTCACCGGGATCCGCGTACCCGTGACTTCGATGCCGCCGCCGGCGACGGCGCCGCAGATGCGCTGACCGAGAAGCTGGGCACCGGCCGAGCGCGTATTGGTCAGGATCACGACGAATTCCTCGCCGCCATACCGGAACACGACGTCGCTGTTGCGCGTGCATCTGACGATCGCCTTCGCGACCTCGGTCAACACCGCATCACCGACCATGTGGCCGTGCGTGTCGTTGATGCTCTTGAAGTAGTCGATGTCGATCATCAGCAGCGACAGCGGCGTGTTGTGCCGCACGGAGAGCAGCACCTGGTGTTCGAGATGCTGCTCCATGCTGCCGCGATTGTGGACACCGGTCAGCGGATCGGTCAGCGCGGTCTTCAGCGCGCGCTCGTACATCAGCGCGTTGCGCAACGGATAGACGAGTGCGCAGAGCATCACCTCGATCAGCGCCTGGTCGTCGGTCGAGAACGGCTGGCTGCGCATGAAGGTCAGTTCGCCGAGCGACTTGCCGAGCAGATTCAGTTCGTATGTGCAGCGATGGAGTTGCAGGCGGCCTTCCTGGAAGGCGACGCCGTCGCCACGATTGCGGTAACGCAGGCTGATCCGGCGCACGATGCGGCGCGCCTCGACGGTGAAGGTGTGGATGACGTCCTTGACGTAAAGACTCGACTGCAAGGCGTTCGAAATTCGCAGGACCGTGCTGTCGGACAGCAGCGGGCGCGGCTGCGCGTCCGATTCGAACGAGGTAATGGCATGCAACGAGCGGATTGCCCCGGTATCCGCTGCCTCGGCATGGATCGTCATGACCGTCTCCTGATGTAGCGCACTTCGCCACTAGCCAGTTTCGTGCCACCGGTCACACTTCGCTTCTTTCTGAAGATCGAGCCGCAATTTATTCGCACACCGTCAGAAACCCGGCGACAGGTGCGGCAAAGTCCCGATCGTGAACGGGCAGGGGAGGGAACCCGTCGGCTTTTTGACGGGCGGCGGCCGCATCGACATCCGCCGCGGCAACGGGGCCGGCAAGCCGGCAAGGTCCTGCCGTCACTGCAGATCGAATTGCCGGCCGTTGTACGCGTGCGTCGCGTCACTCAACAGGTGCACGAACGCCGGCGCCAGATCGGCCGGATCGGGCAGTGTGTCGGGATTCTCGGCGGGGTACGCGTCCGCTCGCATCCGAGTCCGGCAGCGCCCCGGGTTCACGCTGTTGATCCGGATACGCGACGTGCCGTCGAGTTCATCGGCGAGGGTCTGCACCAGGCCCTCGAGCGCGAACTTGCTCGCCGCATAGGCGCCCCAGTAAGCCCGCCCGCGCCGCCCGACCGACGACGACACGGCGACGATCGACGCCGCGGGTGCCTGCTCGAGGAGCGGCAGACACGCCTGCGTCAACAGAAAATGAGCATGCACGTTCACCTGGAAGACGCGCGCCCATACCAGCGGGTCGTAATTGCGGACGGGTCCGAGTTCACCGAGCAGACCGGCGTTGAGCACGAGTCCGTCGAGCCGCCCCCAGCGCGCCTCGACGAGGCCGGCGACTTCCGCATAGTGATCGACCGTCGCGTTCTCGAGGTTCATCGGCACGAGGCTCGGCTCGGGACCGCCCGCAGCTTCTATCTCGTCAGCAAGCTTTTCGAGCGCACGTCTGTCGCGCGCGAGCAGCAGCAGCGATGCACCGGCCGCGGCCGCGGCAACAGCGATGGCGCGTCCGAGGCCGCGCGACGCGCCGGTGATGAGCACCAGCTTGCCGGCCAGCGCGGCGGACACGGGTGGCGATGGATACGCCAGACGAGTGACGGACATGGAACCTCAGCCGAAGTCGCCGGCGCGCAGGATGGTGTCGCGGCGATAGTTGCGATCGTCGATGTCGGGATAGTCGAGGGTGAAGTGCAGCCCCCGGCTCTCCTTGCGCTTGAGCGCGCAGCGGATCACCAGTTCGGCGACCTGCACCAAGTTGCGTAGCTCGATCAAGTCGCTGGTGACGCGGAAGTTCGCGTAGAACTCGCCGATTTCATTGCGCAGCAGGTGCACGCGTCGCCGCGCCCGCTCGAGGCGTTTCGTCGTGCGCACGATTCCGACGTAGTCCCACATGAAGCGGCGCAGTTCGTCCCAGTTGTGTGCGACGACGACCTCCTCGTCGGCGTCCGTCACCTGGCTTTCGTCCCAGGCCGGAATCTCCGGCAGCGCCGCCGGCGGCTCGGCGAAGATGGTGGCCGCCGCCGACTCGCCCATCACGAGGCACTCGAGCAGCGAGTTGCTCGCCATGCGGTTCGCACCATGGAGACCGGTACAGGCGACTTCACCGATGGCCAGGAGACCGGGCAGCGAGGTGCGGCCGCCGATGTCGGTGACGACGCCGCCGCAGAAGTAATGTGCAGCCGGCACGACCGGGATCGGTTCGCGCGTGATGTCGATGCCGAACTCGAGGCACTTCTGGTGGATCGTCGGGAAATGCGCGCGCACGAACTCGGCCGGCCGGTGCGAGATGTCCAGATAGACGCAATCGCTGCCGAGGCGCTTCATTTCGTAGTCGATCGCGCGGGCCACGATGTCGCGCGGCGCCAGCTCCGCCTTGTCATGGAAGCGGTGCATGAAGGACTCGCCGTTCGGCAGACTCAGCCGCCCGCCTTCACCGCGCAGGGCTTCCGTCACGAGGAAGGACTTCGCTTTCGGGTGATAGAGGCAGGTCGGATGGAACTGCACGAATTCCATGTTGGCGACGGCGCAGCCTGCCCGCCAGGCCATCGCGATGCCATCGCCCGTCGCCACGTCGGGATTACTCGTATACAGATAGACCTTGCCGGCCCCGCCCGTCGCGAGCACGCAGAACGGCGCGCGGAAGGTGTCGACACGGTTCGCGGCCTTGTCGAGAACGTAGGCGCCGACGCAGCGATCGGGGGTGCTGCCGAGCTTGCCGAGTGTGATGAGATCGATCGCGATGTGGTGTTCGCGCAGATCGATGCCGGGATGGGCGCGGGCACGGGCCAGCAGCGTCATCTCGATGGCCTGGCCCGTCGCGTCGTCGGCATGCACGACACGCCGGCGCGAGTGACCGCCTTCCTGGGTCAGATGGACCGCCGCGCCACCTCGTTCGTCCGGCACCGTCGTGAACGGCACACCTTGCGCGAGCAGCCATTCGATGCGATCACGGCCATGGCGCACCATGTGCGCGACGACATCCGGATGGCACAGGCCGGCGCCGGCCTCGAGCGTGTCTTCGACGTGGGATTCGAGACTGTCGGCCGCATCCATCACCGCCGATACGCCGCCCTGGGCATAGAGGGTATTGCTGTCGGCGAGCCCGCGCTTGGCGAGCACGCATACGCGCAGCCGATCGGCCACGGCGAGCGCAAGACTCAGGCCTGCTGCCCCGCTGCCTATGACCAGAACGTCGAAGTCGTGTTGCTGTGGCATGCCGGCCCGCTTGGTATACTCTCGGTCAACTCCGTGCCAGTCCACATCGCGAACTAACGATAACAACGATGGTCTACGCCCACCAAGCGCTGTGGACTGTGGCGCTCATGATATCAGGGGTGCGCCCCTGATGGACGAACGTCCGGTCGGCGCCGCGGATGGAACGACCGACGTCGAACTCGTCGCGAGGGTCCAGCGCGGCGACAAGCGAGCCTTCGATCTGCTGGTGGTCCGTTATCAGCACCGCATCGTCAAGCTCGTGTCGCGCTACGTGCGGGATCAGGGCGATGCGCTCGATGTGACCCAGGAAGCCTTCATCAAGGCCTACCGGGCGTTGCCCAACTTCCGCGGGGACAGTGCGTTTTTCACGTGGCTCTACCGCATTGCGATCAATACGGCCAAGAACCATCTCGTCGCCCTCGGCCGTCGGCCGCTCGAAGCGGATATCGAAGGGCCTGACGGCGAACCGATGGACCTGGACGAAATGCAGGCGGACGACGCGACCCCTGAAAAGATACTGCTGGTCGAGGAGATCAAGGACACGATTCTCGCGACGATAGAGAGCCTGCCCGAGGATCTGCGCACGGCAATCATGCTGCGCGAGGTCGACGGACTGAGCTATGAAGAGATCGCCGAAGCGATGGATTGCCCGATAGGCACGGTCCGCTCGCGGATTTTCCGGGCACGGGAAGCCATCGACATCAAACTGAAGCCATTAATGGAACAGTGACAAGGCCCACCATGCAGCACGCAGACGAACAGTTCTCGGCCCTCATCGACGACGCGGCGGATGTTCCGCCGGAACGACTCGTCGCCGCACTGCTCGATGACGACGTGGCCCGTCGCCGCTGGACGCGCCATCATCTGATTGGGGATGTATTGCGCGACCCCGATGCACCGATCGATCTCGGACTCGCCGCACGTATCAGCGCCGCGATCGACGTCGAGCCGCCGCTGCTCGCGCCGAGTGCGTTGCCGCCACGCGCAGTGACACCGAAGGCACCGGCGAGTCGCCGCCCGTGGGCGGTGGCCGCGGCCGTCGCCGCAGTCGGCTTCACCGGGCTGATGCTCGCGGCGCGTGCGCCTGATCCGCGATCCGTCGAGGCGCCGCTGGCTGCCGACCAGCGCAGCGGGGCCGAGATGGCGCAGGCTGTTGTCGATACGCCGGGCATGGCCGCCGCCGACACGCAGTTCGTCCGCTGGGACGATACGGGCCGACCCTCGACCACCGATCCGCGCAGCAGCGAATTCCACCGACGCCTCAACGGCTATCTCGTCAACTTCAACGAACAGCGCTCGAATCTCGGCGTGCCGGGTGTTCATCCGTACGTGCGGATTGTCGGCTTCGAAAGCGAAGACGGGCCTTGAACGTGCGCGGCGCGTCGACGCGCGTAGCAGTGCTGCTGGTGTGCCTGCTGCCTGCCGTGTGCTGGGCCGAGCACGCGGCGGAACTCGTGCGACGGGCGATTGATGCCGGACGGTCGCTCGACTATGACGGGGTCTTCGTCTACCAGCGTGAGACCTCGCTCGATGCAATGCGCCTGATCCACCGCGGCAGTGGCGACAGCGAAACCGAACGCCTGGTGTCGCTGTCCGGTCCGGCGCGTGAAGTGGTACGCGACGGCACCCGTGTCACCTGCACGTTCGCCGACGACAAGGCCGTGATGGTCGAGAAACGCCAGCCGCGCGATCTGCTGACCTTCGGTCTGTCCGGCTCGATCGACGAACTGACCGCCGAATACGATTTCCGCCTGGGGCACGTCGATCGCGTCGCCGGGCGCCAGACGCGTGTGGTGCAGATCCTGCCCCGCACCCGCGATCGCTACGGTTACCGGCTGTGGATCGACGAGGCGACACGACTGCTGCTGAAATCGGTCGTCCTCGATCACGACGGCCGTCCGCTCGAACAGGTCGAGTTCACGCAGATCGCCATCGGCGGGCCGATCACTGACGCGATGCTGGAACCCGAGGTCAATGGCGTCGATTTCACCTGGTATACGAACGAGGCTATGCCGCCCGACACCGCGTCGCCGGCCGCCGACGACAGGTGGCAGATCGCATGGTTGCCACCGGGCTTCGAGATGCACCGCGAGCAGACCCAGCACATGGGCACGAGCAAGCTGCCGGTGCGGCATTTCGTGTATTCTGACGGCTTGGCCACGGTGTCGATCTTCATCGAAAAACTGCAGGAAAGCGCAGCTCCCCTTCAGGGCTTCTCCTCGCTCGGCGCCGTGAATGCATTCAGCCGTGTCGCCGATGACTATCAGATCACGGTGGTCGGCGAAGTCCCGCAGTCGACGGTGCGGCAGATCGCCGCCGCTGTCGCCAATCGCAAAGCCGAGTAAGCCGCATGAAGTGTCGTCGAATTCCGTTTCTCTGCCCGTCCCTGCTGCTCGTCGTCGCGCTGGCCGGCGGAGGCCCGGCCTTCGCGCTCGGTGGCAGCCTGCCGGATTTCACGGCCCTGGTGCGGCAGAACGGCCCAGCGGTCGTCAACATCAGCACGAGCGCGCCGCAAGAAGAGGCGACCGCCGATAACCGTCGCGACGTCCCCCGGCTCGAGATGCCGAATCTGCCCGAGGATCATCCGCTGAACGACCTGTTCCGTCGCTTCTTCGGCGATCAGATGCCGGAAGGACCGCAGGGCATGTTGCCGCAATCCTCGCTTGGCTCGGGTTTCATCGTGTCCGGAGACGGCTACGTGATCTCGAACTACCACGTGGTCAAGGGCGCCGGGGAGATCGTCGTGCGCCTGAGCGATCGCCGTGAATTGAAGGCCGAGATCATCGGCTCCGATCCGCGCACCGACATCGCGGTGCTGAAGGTCAAGGCCGACGGCGATCTGCCGGTCGTGCGCCTCGGCCGCTCGGAAGCACTGCAGGTCGGCGAATGGGTGCTCGCGATCGGCTCGCCGTTCGGCTTCGATCACTCGGTCACCGCCGGTATCGTAAGTGCGAAGGGCCGCAGCCTGCCGAACGAGAACTACGTGCCGTTCATCCAGACCGACGTCGCGATCAATCCCGGCAATTCGGGCGGCCCGCTGTTCAATCTCGACGGCGAAGTGGTCGGCGTGAATTCACAGATCTACAGCCGGACGGGTGGCTTCATGGGCCTGTCCTTCGCGATCCCGATCGACGTCGTCATGAACGTCTACAAGCAGCTTCGCGAGACCGGCTCGGTCAGCCGCGGCTGGCTCGGGGTGCTGATCCAGGACGTGACCGGCGAGCTCGCCGAATCGTTCAAGATGAAGATGCCGCACGGTGCACTGGTCTCGAAAGTGCTGCCCGACAGCCCGGCCGCGCAGGCCGGCATCGAGGCCGGCGACGTCATCACGCGCTTCGACGGCAGGGACATCGCGACGTCGTCGGATCTGCCGCCGATGGTCGGTACCACGCGCGTCGGCCAGAAAATCGAAATGGACGTGATCCGTGGCGGCAGCAAGCGTTCGCTGGTCATCACGATCGGGCAGTTGCCGGAAGAAGTACAGGAAGCGGATGCCGAACCGGCGCCGCCGCGGCCCGACGGCACCACCGAGATCGCGAAATTGAAGATCGGGGTACGCGCGCTGACGAAGGCCGAGCGCACCGAGCTCGAACTGAAGGGGCGCGGCGTGCTCGTCGAGAAGGTCAAACCCGGACCGGCCGCCGCGGCCGGCCTGCAGCCGATGGACGTCGTCGTGCAGCTCAACTTCGAGGCGATCGACGGCGTCGAAGCGCTGACGGCCGCGGTCGGCAAACTGGCGCCGGGCACGAAGGTGCCGATGCTGATCCAGCGCGAAGGCAGCCCGATGTTCCTCGCACTCGAAGTGCCGAAGCAGTGAGGCAGCCGTGAGCGTGCGCGCCCTCGTCGTGCTGAGCCGCCCGGACTGCGGGTTGTGCAGCGATCTGCTCGAACTGCTGGCGCCCTATGCGGCCGCCGGCATCGTGGCCGTCGAGCACGTCGATCTGGCCGACCAGCCGCTCGCGATGCGCAAGCGTCATCAGTGGCGGATCCCGGTGGTATTCGATGGCGAGACCGAGCTGATGTGGGGGCGTATCGACAGCGACGAAGTCGTTCGCGTGCTTGGTCCCGTCCCCGCCGCCTGACGCCAGGCACGCCTGGCGGACTCGTCGCGAACCCATACGACGCGCCCGGTCCCGGCCGGCGCCCGGGCTACGGTTACGGCGTCCGTCGCAGCGTTTCCCGGGCACCCGAGTACGGTAGAATCGCCGGCCGAGCCGCCCGCCCCCTTATTCATGAAGAACATCCGCAACTTTTCGATCATCGCCCATATCGATCACGGCAAGTCGACGCTTGCCGATCGCTTCATCCAGCTTTGCGGCGGCCTGTCCGAGCGCGAAATGGAAGCCCAGGTCCTGGATTCGATGGACCTCGAGCGCGAGCGCGGGATCACGATCAAGGCGCAGAGCGTCAGCCTCGACTACAAGGCGCGCGACGGCCAGATCTATCACCTCAACATGATCGACACCCCGGGGCATGTCGATTTCAGTTACGAGGTGTCGCGTTCGCTCGCGGCCTGCGAGGGGGCGCTGCTCGTCGTCGACGCCGCGCAGGGCGTCGAGGCCCAGTCGGTCGCGAACTGTCACAAGGCGGTCGACCAGGGGCTCGAAGTGCTGCCGGTCCTGAACAAGATAGATCTGCCGTCGGCGAACCCCGAACGCTGTGCGACCGAGATCGAGAACATCATCGGAATCGACGCCACCGACGCCGCGCTGGTCAGCGCGAAGTCGGGTCTCGGCGTGCCCGAACTGCTCGAGATACTGATTAAGCGCATCCCGCCACCACAGGGCGATCCGGGCGCGCCGCTGAAGGCACTGATCATCGATTCATGGTTCGACAACTATCTCGGTGTCGTGTCGCTGGTGCGGGTATTCGATGGTGAACTCGTCACCGGCGCGCGCATCAAGGTGATGTCGAGCGATCGCGAAGCGACGGTCGACCAGGTCGGCATCTTCACACCGAAGCGCGTGAAGAGAGCGCGGCTCATGGCCGGCGAGGTCGGTTTTCTCGTCGCCGGCATCAAGGATATCAACGGGGCACCGGTCGGCGACACGATCACGACAGTCCAGCATGCTGCCGTGAGCCC
>JADZCB010000331.1 GCA_020851775.1 Gammaproteobacteria bacterium | reverse complement strand
GGTCGCGTCGCGATCCGGCAGGCTGCCGCGTGCCGCGGCCGGCGGCACCGGTGCTAGACTCTGCGTGCCGGCTTTTCGCCCAGGCAATCAGTCAGGACGACCGCGCGGATGGGTGTACTCGACGATCTCAAGCAGCAGGCCGAGGCGCTGAAAGCCGCCGAGCAGACGCGTGCCCGCGAAGAGCAGGCGCGCGCCAACGCCCTGCTGGCAATCGCACTGCCCGCGGTGTTCCGCCTGAATCTCCACCTGCGTGAACTCGCCGATCAACTGCGCGTGCTCGATCCCGAGACCCGGTTGACGCTCGACGTACCCGGGATCGGGCCGGTACCGGGTTTTCGTCAGGAGCACATGGAAGTGACGGCCGAGGGACATCCGCCGGATCGCGTCGTCGCCCGCTTTCGCTTGCGCTACGAACGGCGCGGCCACTTCGAAGTGCGAGGCGCCGGCAGCCTCGATCACTGGCTCGACAATGCGCGCGGACGCGGCCTCGCGGTGCGGCTGGTGCGCATCCTCGATCCGATCGGCGCGCTGGAACGCGCGCTCGTCACTTTCGAGGACAGTGTGCCGGCGTCGATCGCCTTCGCGTTCGAGCGCGACAGCGGGGCTATCTCGATCACGTTGCGCAATTTCGAGGAACTCGGTGAACGCCGCCACCTGGTGCAGGCCGGACGCATCACGTCCGGTTTCCTCGACGAACTGTCCAAGTTCATCCTGCGCCAGCCGAACCGTTTCCTCGTGCAGGAACTGCCGGACGATCTGCGCGAACACCTGCGGCGCCGGCTCGAGATCGACCGTCGCCGTGACGAAGCCGGGGATGACGGGCGGCCCCCGCTCACGCCGCGCCTGAAAGGCCTGTTCCGGAAACGGCCTGTTCTGCAGCTTGCCTATCGCGAGCGCGCGCACGAGATCGCCCAACTCGAATCCGACTTTCTGATCGGCCGCAGCGACGGCTGCGATCTCATCGTTCGCGAGCGTCGCGTCTCGCGTTTCCACGCCCGCATTGAACTGCGCGACGAACGTTTCGTGCTGATCGACGAGAGTCGCAATGGCACCTGGGTACGGCGGGCCAACGGCAGCGAAGAGCGCATCAACGGTGCCTCGACGGTGCTGGCCGGCAGCGGCCTGATCGGACTCGGTGGCCCGCCAGACGAGCAGAATCCGAACATCCTGCATTACGCCGTCGCGTGACGGACTGGCGCTCGCGCCAGTCCGCTTCCACCTCGTCGGGCTGCCGTCCACGACGCCACTGCGGGAATTCCCGCCGCTTTACGCCCGGGGCGGCGGGCGCGACGATATGCCCATGCATTATCCGACCATCGAAGACACCATCGGCGGCACACCGCTGGTACGTTTGCAGCGCCTCGGCAGCGCACGTCGCAATGTCCTGCTCGCCAAGCTCGAAAACCACAATCCCGCCGGCTCGGTGAAAGACCGGCCTGCGCACAGCATGATCCTGCGCGCCGAGGAACGGGGGGACATCGCGCGTGGCGACACGCTGATTGAACCGACCAGCGGCAATACCGGGATCGCCCTCGCGATGGTGGCGGCGATGCGCGGCTACCGCATGATCCTGGTGATGCCCGACAACATGAGCATCGAGCGTCGCGCCGTGATGAAAGCCTATGGCGCTGAACTGATCCTCGTGCCGAAAGAGGGCGGCATGGAGGCCGCGATCGATCTCGCGCGCTGCATGCAGAACGACGGCGAAGGCAAGGTACTCGACCAGTTCTCGAATCCTGACAATCCACGCGCGCACTACATGGGCACGGGGCCCGAAATCTGGCGGGACACCCAGGGTCGCGTCACGCATTTCGTCAGTGCGATGGGCACGACGGGAACCATCATGGGGACGGGCACGTATCTCAAGGAGCAGAACCCCGCCGTGGAAGTCGTCGGGGTGCAACCGGGCGACGGGGCATCGATACCGGGGATCCGGCGCTGGGCGCCGCCGTACGTGCCGAAGATCTACAACCGCAAGCGTGTCGATCGCATCATCGACGTCACGCAGGAAGAGGCGGAGGAAACGGCGCGCAGGCTCGGACGCGAGGAAGGCATCTTCTGCGGGATCTCGGCCGGCGGCGCTGTTGCGGCGGCGCTGAAGCTCGACCGCGAAACTGAGGGGGCGACGATCGTCACCATCATTTGCGATCGCGGCGATCGTTACCTGTCCACGAACGTCTTCCCTGGCTGATACGCGGCGCCGGGCGTGCATGCGCGCGTGCGCGACCGTCGCACTGCTGTTTCTGTTGGCGTTGCCGACCGTGCGCGCGGTCGGGCTGCCGCTCGCGCTCCACGTCGGGAACATCGCGCTGCCCGGCGGACTGTCGCTGTCCGATGTTTCGCTCACTTGCGCGCGGCTGGCGTTCGACGGCGGCGCGTTCGTCTGCCCCGAGGGCACGCTGGTGATACGCACCTCGCCGTGGGGCGCCTTGCGTCTGCCGTTCACAGGCCGTACCGACGGCGCGCAGATACATGTCGACGCGCGCTCGTTCGCGTGGCTCGGCGGTCGGGTCGGCTTCACGCTCGACATCGCGCCCGGCACGCGGCGACTGCGCGCGCGCGTCACGCAGGTCTCGTTGCCGGCGTTGCACGCACTCGCCAAGTCGCTGATGCCGGCGCAGGCGCAGTTGGCGGCTCATGATCTGACCGGCGGCACTCTCGATCTCGAACTCGACTGCCGGCTCGTCGATGGCGCGGGCGCGGCGCGCATCGGCGACTGCGCCGCGCGCGGCCGCCTCGCTGCGCTCGATCTCGTCGGTACCCACAGCGCCGACGAGGCCACGCTCGAATTCGATGTGGCGCAGCGCCAGGACGGCGCCGTCCGTCGTTGGCAGGGGCGCGTCGTACTCGAAGCCGGTGCCGTCTATGTCGAGCCGGGATTGCGCCTCGGCGATCTGACGCCCGGCCTGCTGCTCGCGGCCACGAACGGCCCGATCGTCGCCGATGTCGTCGCGAGCCGTGATGCGGCAGGCCGGATCGGTGTGGAACGCTGCCATTTGCATCATCCCGGCGTTGCTGAACTCGCCTTCGATGGCGATGCGACGTTGCTGCCGACCGCCACCTGGCGCGATGCGCACCTGCGCTTTTCGACCGGCGCGCTGGGTCGTTTCTACGCGGTCTACCTGCAACCGCTGTTGCTCGGCGGCTCGCTCGGCGGTCTGCGCGCCGACGGCAGCCTCGAGGTCGATCTGCACGTCACGGG
>JADZCB010000330.1 GCA_020851775.1 Gammaproteobacteria bacterium | reverse complement strand
TCATCGGTGTCTCGACTTCCTGGAATCCCCGTGCCTGCAGGAACTGGCGGATGCAGTCGATCACGCGCGAACGGACGCGGAATACCTGCCGCGCCTCGTCGTTGACGATCAGATCGACATGGCGTTGACGATAGCGTGCCTCGAGATCCGTCAGGCCATGCCACTTCTCGGGCAGCGGACGCAGTGACTTCGTCAGCAGCCGCATCGTCTCCACGTGCAGCGACAGTTCACCGGTGCGCGTACGGAAAACGCGGCCCTGCACGCCGAGGATGTCGCCGAGATCGAAACTCTTGAAGGCTTCGAAAGCCTCTGCGCCCAGATCGTCACGCTTGACATAGACCTGTAGCGAGCCGGACATGTCCTTCAGGTGTGCGAAGGCCGCCTTGCCCATGATCCGGCGCGTCATCATGCGTCCGGCGACCGCCACGCGCACCGGCTTCGCGTCGAGCATGTCGTTCGTTGCCTCGGCATACGTGCTCAGCACGTCGGCCGCCAGGGTGTCGCGGCGGAAGTCGTTCGGATACGCGTTGCCCTGTGCGCGCAGCGCGGCGAGCTTCGTGCGGCGCTGTTCGAGGATCTGGGCTTCGGTGCTCTGCTGGCCGTCGTCGCGGGTCGTGTCGTTCATGCTCAGAGCCCCTGTTTCAGACTCGCTTCGAGGAAAGGATCGAGATCGCCATCGAGCACCGCCTGCGTGTTGCCGGTCTCGACGTTCGTGCGCAGATCCTTGATGCGCGACTGGTCGAGCACGTAGGAACGGATCTGGTGGCCCCACGCGATATCGGATTTCGCATCCTCCTGCGCCTGGCGCTCAGCCGTACGCTTGGTCATCTCCAGCTCGAAAAGCTTCGCACGCAGCAGCTTGAACGCCATGTCACGATTCTTGTGCTGGGAACGCTCGTTCTGGCATTGCACGACGATGTTCGTCGGCAGATGCGTGATGCGGATCGCCGAATCCGTCTTGTTGACGTGCTGGCCGCCGGCACCGGACGCACGATAAGTGTCGATGCGCAGATCGGCGGGATTGATGTCGATCTGAATGTCGTCGTCGACCTCGGGCGTCACGAACACGGCGGCGAACGACGTGTGGCGGCGATTGCCCGAGTCGAACGGCGACTTGCGTACGAGGCGATGCACGCCCGTCTCCGTCCGCAACCAGCCGTAGGCATAGTCGCCGGAGACATGCACCGTCGCACTCTTGATGCCCGCGACTTCGCCGGCCGAACACTCCATCAGCTCCGCCTTGAAACCGCGGGCCTCGCCCCAGCGCAGATACATGCGCAGGAGCATTTCGGCCCAATCCTGTGCCTCGGTGCCGCCGGAACCAGCCTGGATGTCGAGATAAGCGTTGTTGACGTCCATCTCGCCGGCGAACATGCGCTGGAATTCGAGATCGGCGAGCGCCTTCTCGGCCGTGTCGAGATCACCGACGACGGACGCGAAGGCGTCTTCGTCGTCTTCTTCGGCCGCGAGCTCGAGCAATTCCTGGGCATCGCCGAGCCGCGCCCCAATCGCGCGCAGATTGCCGACGATGCGTTCGAGCGTCACCCGCTCCTTGCCGAGCGCCTGCGCACGCGCCGGATCGTCCCAGACATTGGGCGCCTCGAGTTCGCGCTGGACTTCGATCAGGCGTTCGGCCCTGGTATCGAAGTCAAAGATACCCCCTGAGGCTGTCCAGGCGGCGTTGCAGATCCTTGAGGCGCGTGAGGGTACCGGTCAGTTCCATGGGGCGGGCAGCTCGAAATGAAGGCGAGCCGCGGATTGTAAGGGCAGGCCGCGGTGCAACGAAACCGGCGCGGCTCAGCGAAGCTGGCTGTCCTTGCTGCCGCGGCGGTTCACAGGATCGCGAAAGCGCTCGTCGGCGTCCGCGCTCTCCTGGCAGCGCACGCAGCGGCGCACGCCCGGCACCGCCTGCCGGCGTCCCGCGGGGATCTCTTCCTCGCAGTCCTCGCAGTGCGTGAGGCTCTCGCCCTGTGTCTGCGCGAGCCGGGCGCGGGCGCGTTCGACCGCGTCCGCAATGCTCGCGTCGATCTGATCCTGGACGGCGCCGTCTTTGGCCCAGCCGGTGGCCATCGCTTCAGATCCCCTCGATCATCCGCATATCCCGCGTCGCGCCGTCGCCGAGCGCGACGAGCGCCGCCTGGTAGGCCGGACTGTCGTGGCAGGCGACGGCCGCGGCGAGCGAGTCGAATTCGATGACGACGGTACGCTGAAGTGTACCGGCCTCGTAGGCCTTGGCGGCGACCCCGCGCGCGAGGAACCGGCCGCCACCGGCGCCGATTGCCGGCCCGGCGAGCTGGGCATAGGCGGCGAGCTTCTGTTCGTCGTGAATCGCATGGTAGGCGGTGATCCAATAGGCTTTCGGCATGGCAGGCTCCGGCTCGAAGGAACGACGTCAGCACGATAGTCGGGTCCGCCACGTCCTGTCACGCGAGCGCCAGTCGATCTGCGGCAGCGGGTCTTGACCGCCGATGGCGGTCAGCGTCCGCCGGTTTCTTCCCGCACACCCTCGGCTGCGTTCTCGATCGCGTCGGCGGCATCCTCGCCGGCATCCTGCAGTTTCTCGTGCTCGCGCATGTCGAGCGCGTCCTTCGTTCCTTCGATGGCCCGCTCCGTCGGTGTGTCGTTGCGATCGCAACCGACGAGGGTGAGCGC
>JADZCB010000329.1 GCA_020851775.1 Gammaproteobacteria bacterium | reverse complement strand
GCGAAGTACCACGAGGACTCGAAGAAGGTATCGAAGGTATCGGTCTCGCGCCGGCCGCGGCCACCGTCGGGCAGCGCCGCGTGCGTGAAATCCGGATGCGTCAGCAGCGGCGAGGCGACCCCGGACCACTCGATGTCTTCCGGCAATTTGACCGGCAGGTTCGCCGCGTCCTCGGGCACGAGGTCGCCGTTCGCATCGTAGAGCATCGGGATCGGACAACCCCAGTAACGCTGACGAGACACCAGCCAGTCACGCAAGCGGTACTGCACCTGGCGCGCCGCCCGCCCGTCGCGCTCGAGCCGCTGCGCGATCGCCGCGAAGGCTTCCTGGAACGTGAGGCCGTCGAATTCCCCGCTGTTGCACACGACCGCCTTGTCGACATACGCCGCCACCTGGACGTCGACGTCGCTGCCGTCGGCCGGTCGGATCACCTGGCGGATCGGCAACCGGTACTTCAGCGCGAACTCGTGATCGCGCTCGTCATGGCCCGGTACCGACATGACGGCGCCGGTGCCATAGCTCATCAGCACGAAATTGGCCGTCCACACCGGTACGAGTTCGCCGGTCAACGGGTGCTTCACCGACACGCCGAGCGGCATGCCGAGCTTCTCGATCGTTTCGACGACCGCCTCGGACGTCGAGGTCTGCGCGCATTGCGCGAGAAACGCGGCGAGGTCAGGGTTCGAGGCGGCGGCGCGGCGTGCGACCGGGTGTTCGGGCGCGACGGCCATGTAGGTTACGCCGGACAGCGTGTCCGGCCGCGTCGTGAACACCGGCAGATCGCCACTGCCATCCGCGAGTTCGAAGCGGATCAGCAGCCCCTCGGAGCGGCCGATCCAGTTGCGCTGCATCGTCTTGACGGCTTCCGGCCAGCCGTCGAGCGCATCGAGATCCTCGAGCAGTTCGTCGGCATAGGCGGTGATACGCACAAACCACTGCGGGATTTCGCGGCGCTCGACCGGTGCGCCGGAACGCCAGCCGCGGCCCTCGATGACCTGCTCGTTGGCGAGCACGGTCTGGTCGATCGGATCCCAGTTCACGACCGCAGTCTTGCGATAGACGAGCCCGCGCTCGTAGAGACGCGTGAAGAACCATTGCTCCCAGCGGTAGTAGGCGGGATCGCAGGTCGCGAGTTCGCGCGACCAGTCGTAGGAGAAGCCGAGCCGCTGCAACTGGCCGCGCATGTAATCGATGTTCGAACGGGTCCAGCGTGCCGGCGGCACGTCGTTCTCGATCGCGGCGTTTTCGGCCGGCAGGCCGAAGGCATCCCAGCCCATCGGCTGCAGCACGTTCTTGCCGAGCATGCGCTGATAGCGGGCGATCACGTCGCCGATCGTGTAGTTGCGCACGTGACCCATGTGCAGGCGCCCGCTCGGATACGGAAACATGCACAGGCAATAGAATTTCTCGCGGCTCGCGTCTTCGACCGCGCGGAAGGCCTGGCTCGAGGCCCACTGCGCCTGCACGGCGGGTTCGAGTTCGGTCGGGGTGTAGCGTTCTTGCATGATGCGCGGAGACCGGCCGCCGCCACCGGCCGGCTGGCGGGCATGCGGAAGCGATAGGTGACTGATTTTTTTGCCAAATGACGAGCCCGCGCAGCATACCGCAACGGCATGCGCAGGCGCAAAAAGTGCGGTGTGAGAAAGACCCGGGTCTGCCTTCCGGAGACCGCCGGGCGAGCGAAGAAAAAGCCGGCACGGACGCACCGTGCCGGCTCGGGCGCGATTGCGCGCCAGGGGGGCCGTCAGTCCCGGGCGGGCTTGTCGGTCGCCGCGGCCGCGGCGCCGACGCCGATGCGATCACGGTTCTTCTCGATGGTCGCCGGACCGATGCCTTTGACGAGCGCGAGATCGTCGACCGATTCGAACGGACCGTTCTGCTCGCGATAGTCGATGATGGCTTCGGCTTTGGTCTGACCGATGCCGACCAGCCCGCCGGCGAGCTCGGACGCGTTTGCCGCGTTGATGTCGACGCGCTCCGCGGCGGACACCGCGAGCGCGGCGCCGAGGCTGAGCGCAGCGAGGAAATGCACAAACTTCCGCATGTTGACCTCCTTGTACGGGTTCGGATATCGATGATGTCTGCCGGCGTCCCGCCGAAGACGCGAACGACATTACACAGCGGCGCTCGGCCCCTCCATCGCAATTCCGAGCCGGGCACGCGGGGCGAAGCGGGATTCCTTCTCGACTTCGGAGGGCACGAGCGGCACTGGGAATGCCTGACACACGCTTGTCACATGACGCGGGTTTGATACCGGCGTTCACCGCCGCCCACACGAGGCAAGATCACTTGATGAGTGCGCAAATTCTGATCGTCGACGACGAAGCTGCCATCCGGCAGATGCTGAGCTTTGCGCTGACCGGCGACGGGCATGTCTGCCGCGAAGCCCGTGACGTCGACGAGGCACAACGACTCGTGGCGGCGTGCCGGCCCGATTTGATCCTGCTCGACTGGATGCTGCCCGGGATCAGTGGTGTCGACTACGCGCGCCGCCTCAAACGCGATCCGCGCACCGGCGACATCCCGATCATCCTGTTGACTGCCAAAGGCGAGGAGGCGGACAAGATCAAGGGACTCGACAGCGGCGCCGACGACTATGTCACCAAGCCCTTTTCGACGCGCGAACTGCTGGCCCGCGCGCGTGCCGCGTTGCGCCGTCGCAAGCCCGGGGCTGAGACGGACACGCGACTCACGGTCGCGACGCTGTGCATCGATACCGTCGCCCACCGCGCGAGCATCGCCGACGAGCCGCTCGAACTGAGTCCGACCGAGTTCCGCCTGCTGCATTTCTTCGTCGCGCACCCGGAGCGGGTCTACAGTCGCACCCAGTTGCTCGACGAGGTCTGGGGCAACGAGCGCTACATCGAGGAACGCACCGTCGACGTGCACATCCGGCGGCTGCGGCGGGTGCTCGAGCCGCACGGCTACGACGCACTGATCCAGACCGTGCGCAGCGTCGGCTACCGCTTCTCGACCGAACCCACCTGAGCGCGTCCGCTACTGCTCGGCCGCCTGCGGAGCGATAATGCCGGTATTCGAATGACAGCCCCGGGACCATGTACCCGAAAGACCTCTGGCGCCTGACGCTGTTCGTGCTGCTCGCGCTCGCCGTTGGCGCGCTGTTCGGTTATGCCGCCGAGGCCGTCGCGCTGACGGTGCTGGGTTACTGTGTGTGGCTGTATCGCAATCTGCATGGCCTGCTGGCCTGGCTGCGCGACAGCAAGCATCGCGAACCGCCCGAACATCCGGGCGTGTTCGAGGAAATCGCGGTCGAAATCGACTACCTGCGCGAACGCCACAAGAAGCGCAAGAAAAAGCTCGCGAACTATCTCAAGCAGTTCCAGCAGGCGACGCGCGCCCTGCCGGACGCCACCGTGGTACTCGACGAAGACGGCGCCGTCCAGTGGGCGAACCAGGCTGCCGGCAAGTATCTCGGCATTCGCTGGCCGGAAGACGTCGATCAGCGCATCACCAACCTCATCCGCCTGCCGCAGGTGCGGGACTTCGTGCAGGAGCACGACGAGGCGCACACGATCGAGATCCCGTCGCCGACGAACCCACAGCGTTTCCTCAGCATCCTGCTCGCCCCCTACGGCAGGGATCAGTGGCTGTTCGTCGCCCGCGACATCACCCAACTGCACCGCGCGAACCAGATCCGCAGCGATTTCGTCGCCAACGTCTCGCACGAGTTGCGCACACCGACGACGGTCTTCAAGGGTTATCTCGAGACGCTGCTCGACCAGCAGGATCAATGCCCGCCATCGTGGCGGCCGGCGCTCGAGCAGATGAGTGCGCACGCGGACCGCATGCAGTCCCTGATCGAGGAGCTGCTTCTGCTCTCGCGCCTCGAACGCGAGGATCACGTACCCGATCCGCAGCCCGTGCTCGTCAGCGAAGTGCTGTCCGAGGTGCTGCGAGAAGCGCGCGAGCTGTCCGGTCCGCACGATCACATCTTCTCGCTCGAAGCGGATCCCGATCTGCGCGTGCTCGGCAGCCGCAACGAAATCTACAGTGCAATCTCGAACCTCGTGTTCAACGCCGTGAATTACACGCCGCCGCGCGGCATCGTGCAGGTTCGCTGGTTCCGCGACGAGTCGGGCGCGCATCTCGAAGTGCAGGACAATGGCATCGGGATCGGCGAGGAACACCTCGAGCGAGTCACCGAACGTTTCTACCGCATCGACCCCTCGCGCTCCCGCGACGATGGCGGTACCGGTCTCGGCCTTGCGATCGTCAAGCACGTGCTGATGCGCCACGACGCGACGCTCGACGTGCGCAGCAGACTCGGCGAAGGCAGCACCTTCCGCTGTGATTTCCCGCCGGAAAGGATCGTCGCCGAGGAAGTCCAGCCCGACGCGCGCCGGCAGGACGGGGCGGCGTGACGCAAGTGCCAATCCCGGCGTGTCGGTGCCCGGTTCAGATGCCCTGGCAAGGCCACAAGAACGCAGAGGTTGCGATGCAGGAGCGGTTGTAGGTCGGGCTGACGGCGGAAGCCCAGCCTACGTCACTGCTCTTCTTCCTGGACGCGGACTCAATCCTCGCGGTTGTTGCTCTTCAGCTCCTGCGCGATCTTGTCCAGTGCGACGTGGCGCACGTCCTTGCCTTCAACGAGATAGATCGCGTTCTCGCAGATGTTGTCCGCATGGTCGCCGATGCGCTCGAAGGCACGCACGGCGAGCACGGCGTCGAGTACGCCGCGGATGCTGCGCGGATCTTCCATCATGTAGGTGATGAGCTGGCGCATCACCGCTTCCATTTCCTTGTCGACTTCCGGATCTTCCTGCGCCGCGGCGAGCGCGGCGTGCGAGTCCATGCGCGCGAAGGCGTCGAGCGAGGCGCGCAGCATGCGGCGCACGTGATACCCCATCGCGAGCACCCCGACGTAATACGAGCGCGGACTGCCGTTGTTGACCATGTTGGCGACGATGCGCGCGACCTTCTTGGTCTCGTCGCCGATACGTTCGAGATCGGTGATCACCTTGCTGATCGCGAGCACGAGACGCAGGTCGCTCGCCGCCGGTTGCCGGCGCAGCAGGATCGCCGTGCACTCGCCGTCGATCTCGACCTCCATGTCGTTGACCTTGAAATCGTTGCCGGCGACCTGCTCGGCGAGCTCGAGATTGGTGCGCGACAGCGCCTCGAGAACCTGGCTCAGATGCTCCTCGACCAGCCCGCCCATCGCGAGCACGCGCGAACGGATGTCCTCGAGTTCCTTGTCGAACTGCTGGGAAATGTGATGTGTGCGGCTCATGACCATCGGCGTGATTTCCTCGTTGGCCGGTGCGTCCCGCGCCGGTATTGCTGCTCGCAACTCCACTCCACCGCGCGCGCGCCGATGCGGCGGCGATTGGGTGATCGACACTTGCGTTCAGACATTACCCGTAACGGCCGGTGATGTAGTCCTCGGTCTGTTTGTGCTTCGGCGTCGTGAACAACTGCTTCGTCTCGCCGAATTCGATCAGATTCCCCATGTACATGAAGGCCGTGTAGTCGGAAACCCGCGCGGCCTGCTGCATGTTGTGGGTGACGATGACGATCGTGTAGTTCTCCTTGAGCTCGTAGATCAGTTCCTCGATTTTCAGGGTCGACAACGGATCGAGCGCCGACGCCGGCTCGTCGAGCAACAGCACTTCGGGTTCGATCGCGATCGCGCGGGCGATCACGAGGCGCTGCTGCTGGCCCCCCGAGAGGCCCAGCGCGCTGTCGTGCACGCGATCGCGAACCTC
>JADZCB010000328.1 GCA_020851775.1 Gammaproteobacteria bacterium | reverse complement strand
AGACTGTCGATACCGCCCGACTGCACGTAGACGCGCAGGTGGCTCGCCGCCGCGAACTCGCGCAGACGGGCACGGTCGGCCTCCGTCAGCGGGCGCAGATGGCGAATCAGCAGTGCCGTGGCATCGTCGCCGGCGGCGACTTCGATCTGCGGAATGTCGGCGGCGCAGGACAGTTCGGCGATCACCTCGCGCAATTCGGTGAGCCGCGTGCCGACCTCGGGGACGAGGGTCTCGCAGCGGCGGATGTCGGTGACATAGTGCGAGTGCTTCTCGCGAAAACCGATCAGCAGTTCGCCACGCTTGTGCACGTAGCGCGCGCTGAGCCGGGCGCGACGCCGGTAGCCGAGCGCCGGGCCGGTCAGCGGCGGCAGGACGCGCGCCGGCACGACACCCGCCTGATGCTCGAGCAGTTCGAGCAGCACTGCCTGCTTGTGCGCGATCTGCGCCGTCCCCGACACATGCTGGAGACTGCAGCCGCCGCAGTGGCCGGCATGCGCACAAACGGGTGACACGCGATCCGGGCCCGCGCGCAGGACCTCGAGCACGACACCTTCGTCGTATTGCCCGTGGCGTCGCGTGTAACGCAGGCGCACGCGCTCACCGGGCAGCGCGCCTTCGACGAACACGGTCTTGCCCCCGATGCGCGCGACCCCACGTCCTTCGTGCGAGAGTCGTTCGATCTCGGTGTCGACCGGCGCCGTGTCGACAGCCCTGCGCGGCGAGTGGCGACGACCGCTCATCGTTCAGGGCGCGACACCCTCGCGCGGCGGCCACGCGGCGAGGAATTCCCGGAAGTGCGGCTTGTCGGCCTCGACGAGCAGCGCACGGACGCGCGCGATTTCCGCGTCGTACTGCGTGCCGAGCAGGTGACCGCGCATGCGTTCGAAGGCGAGGTAGACGAGCCAGGTGTTCAGGACGTCGGTCTCGCAGTAATTGCGGATGGCGGTGATTTCCCCGGCCAGGAAACTGGGCCACACGTCTTTGCCGCTCATGCCCATCTTGCCGGGGAAACCGAGCAGGGTCGCGATGTCGTCGAGCGAGGCGCTCGCGCGCGGCTGGTAGCCCGCCAGCACATCCATCAGATCGATGTGGCGCCAGTGGAAACGGCCCAGGTAATTGTTGTAGCGAAACGCGGTGTCGTCGTTGCCGGTTTCCCAGTAGCGCGGCGCGCTGACACCGTGGATCAGTGCGCGATAGTGCAAGACCGGCAGGTCGAAGCCACCCCCGTTCCACGAGACCAGGGTCGGCGTGTAGCGTTCGACGCCTTCGAAAAAGCGGCGTACGAGATCGGCTTCGTCCGCCGACTCGTCGCCGAGCGACCAGACCGACAGGCGATCGTCATGGCGAAACACCGCCGAAATGGCGACGATGCGATGCAGGTGATGGCGCAGGAAATCGCTCGCGCCATCGGTTTCCTGCTGGCGCTTCGCGACCATCACCTTGGCGACGGCCTCGTCCGTCAGATCGGTCAGATCGTAGAGACGGCGTGCGCCGGCGACGTCCGGCACGGTTTCGATGTCGAAGACGAAGACGTTGTTGATCATCGCGCGGCGCTATTTCTGCGCCCAGGCCGTGCCGCTCTGAAACCACCACCCGGCCGGTGCGTTCGCGACCCACGAGCCGGCAAAAATGCGCCGGATGTCGGGCTCCCATTCGGGATGGGCATTGGCCTGCGCGATTTCCACGTACAACCGGTTGCGATCGGCATTCTCGTCGGCGATCAGCTTCTTGACGAGATTGCGCGCGTCGAGCGGCACCGGTTTCGGATCACGCAGTCCGAGCAGACCGTCGGCCTGCATTCCGATCGCGCCACTCGCGTAGTACGGGCGCAGTTGCGCGTGCCGCGCCTGCATCGCCCGCCGCAGCGAGTCGATCGCAGGCGAGGAAATATTGATGTCCGGCTGCTGCGCGGCCGCCGCCGGCACCAGCCAGTCGAGCAACGCGACGGCACCGTCGCGCCACGCCGGCAGCCGCAGCGAGAGTGGCTTCTCGCGAGCATCCGGGGCGCCGTAGACATCGCGCACGATGATGTCCGCGGCACGCTCGGCCGCCGACGCCGGAAAATACACGTTGACGGTGACACAGGCGGCGAGCACGCAGCCGAGCACGCCGAGAATGAGCTGCGCTTTCATCGTGATTGCTCCGTGGGTCGCGTGTCTGCGCGCCCGACATTGACTTCGACTTCGACGCCGCCCGCTGCAATCTGTTCGACTCCGTCGAGCAGCGTCTGCCAGGCCACCTGTTCCCCGGCGCCGCGGATCTCGATCCACGGCGGCAGCCACCCGCCGCGGGTCAGCAGCTTGAAGCCGCCGCCCGGCACGGGTTCGACCCCGCGCAAATGACAGACGCCGTTGACGAGCCGGCAGCCGAGTCCCAGACGGCCGAACGAATAGGACGGGATCAGCCCGAGCCAGCCACTCGCCAGCGGCCCGCCGGTGCCGGCGCCGATCCGACTCAGGTTGTCGACCGCCTGGCGGCTGATCCGGTGCGGCGTGTCGTCATCTTCCGGCGTCGCCAGGAAAGCATCGAAGGACACGGGTTGCCATGCTTCGAGGCGGAGATCGACGATATCACCGTCCAGATGCCCTTCGATGTTACCAAACGCGAAGGTGCTGGTCAGTTGCGCGAGATCGAGCCCACGCACGCAGACGTCGGTACGCAGGTGCGGGACGGGCCCGAAGACATCGGTGAGGCGCAGGCCCGCGAGCACGATGCGGCCGCCGAACACGCCGAACTCGAGATCGCCATCGACGCTGATGCGCCGGCGCGAGATCGTCAGGCTCGGGATCGTGCCGGTGATGTGGCCGGCGAGTGGGACCCAGCCCAGGCTCGTCGTCAGCTTCGACAGTGTGATCGGTTCGATGCGACCGGCGAGCACGAGTTTCGCGCGCGAACTGCCGAAGTCCTCGAGTCGCATGTCGTCGAGGTGCAGCGCCCCGTCGAAGATCGCGACGTCCTGCCAAGTGACTGCCTCGAGCGTTCCGCGCGACGATTGCCACCCGATGCGGCCTGCCCCGAGAGCGATGCGATAGATCGACGCGCCCGTCCACGACAGGCTCGACGCGCGGGGTGCCGCGCCGTCGTGCAGGCGCAGTCCGCCATCGAGCCCGGCGATGGCGAAACGTCCGCGCTCATCGTCGAACGCGCAGCCGTCGCAAGTGACGTCGAGTACGCTGATACGACCGCCCGTGACGTGCAGATCGACCTCGAGGCTGCCGTCGGCGCGCAGACCGCCGAGCGAGCCGCCGAGCAACAGCGGTTGCAGGTAGACCGCGTAGAAACGACCCAGCGCGCCGGTCGAAAAGCGCAGGT